>CAMASZ010000049.1 GCA_945861125.1 Rickettsia typhi
TTATTAAATCAACAACTCCAGGTAATTTAGTTGCGATTAAATCTTTATCTAAATGCCTCATATCAAGATATAGATAATCTTTTTTTATCCCTGCACCTCGACCTTCTTTAATTTCAATTGCCATAGCCTGCGATATGATATCACGTGAAGCTAGTTCAATCATCTTGGGAGCATATCTTTTCATAAATCTTTCATGATCTGCATTAAGTAAATATGCACCCTCACCTCTTGCCGCTTCGGTGATAAGAAATCCATGACCATAAATACCAGTTGGATGAAATTGAATAAATTCCATATCTTGCAAAGGTAAACCCTCTTTTAATACTAAAGAAAGTCCATCTCCAGTACAAATTGAAGAGGAAGTAGTATTTTGAAAAATTTGACTATATCCACCAGTAGCAATTATAACAATTTTGGTCTTAAAAATAATAATTTCACCATTTGTTAAATCTAATGCTATACAACCAAAACATTTATTATCTTCAATAATTAATTCTAATACTATGAATTCTAAAAAAAAATTTATGTTTCTTTTAATGGCTTGTTGATAAAGAGTGTGCAATATAGTATGTCCAGTTTTATCTTTAGAATAACAGGCTCGATAAGCAATTTTACCATTACCATAATCAGTTGTTTGACCGCCATAAGCTCTTTGAGCAATTTTACCATTTTCATCACGAGAAAAAACTACTCCATATTTTTCTAAATCTAATATTGCAGACTCGGCATTTTTACACAATATTTCAACAGCATCAACATCAGCAAGATAATCTGAACCTTTAATGGTATCAAATGCGTGCCATTTCCAATTATCTTCAATTACATTGGATAAACTGGCGTTGATTCCTCCTTTAGCTGAAACAGTATGACTGCTGGTAGGATTTACTTTTGATATTACTGCAATAGATTTTGCAAAATTATCACTAGCTGAAATTGCCGATATCAAACCCGATCCGCCAGAGCCAACAATTACTATATCATAATTTTTGATATTAATGGGGAAACTCATTTAAAAAAATAGCATTTAAATTTAGATA
This sequence comes from Rickettsia typhi, assembly GCA_945861125.1. Taxonomy (GTDB): domain Bacteria; phylum Pseudomonadota; class Alphaproteobacteria; order Rickettsiales; family UBA1997; genus CAILUF01. The sequence continues at coordinate 1,038 of CAMASZ010000049.1, forward strand.
TTATATTTTTATTTTTTTGATAAATTCAATCTTGATTGAAAATATAACAAATTCAATTACAAATCCGAGTTGCAATAGTTGTTAAAACTTAAAAGATTTTTAATAAATATTAACTAAAAATAAAAAAATTTGATAAAAGTAATTCTCTGCGCATATAATGAATCTAAAAATTTAGAAAAATTATTAGTTGACCTCATATATGAATTAAAACTTACCAATAAATCTTTTGAAATTATTTTTTGCATAGATTGCTCAAACGATAATTCTAGCTCTATAATTAAAGAATTTCAAGATCATCACCCAATTAAAATAATTCCTCAAGAAAACAAAAGAGGCCTAGGAATTGCTTACAAAAGAATTTTTAAATATATTCTTCAAGAAAATTTTAACAAAGATGATATAATAATTTCCTTAGATGCTGATAATACTCATAAACCAGATCAAATTATTGATATGTTAAAACATTTTGAAAATAACTGCCTTGATGTTTTAATTGGATCAAGATTTCATAACAAAAGTTCTATTATCAATTTTCCTATACACAGAACTTGTATCAGTATTTCCGTTGCCAAACTATTAAATTTAATTTTTGCAGTTAAAAATATTAGTAAAAAAAATATTAAAGACTATACTAGCGGTTATAGAATATATAACTCTTCTAAGTTAAAAGAATTACATGATAAATTGGGGGATAATTTTATTTTAGAACCTGAATTCACATATACATCCGAACTATTAATTAAACTATATAAAATTGGCGCTAGAATTGATGAGTTCCCTATTGTCTATGATTATAAAAGTAAAATTGGCAACAGCAAAATAAATCTGTTAAAAAATTTTTTTAGATTAATTATATTAATTATAAACTTAAAAAATTAATTTATTTAAAAATAATTTTTTTATTATAGAAATACATTTCATTAAAAAAATAATTTTACCTTTAAACAAATTACAAACAAAACTAAAAATGAACAAAAGAAGAGTTGTGATTACAGGTATTGGCGCAATAACGCCACTAGCAATCAATATAGAAAAAACTTGGGATAAACTAATTAAAGCTAAATCTGGGATAGGAAATATCACTCAATTTGATGCCAGTGAATCTCCTTGCAAGGTCGCCGGAGAAATTAAAATTGGCAATGGTGAAGATATGTTAAATCTTGATAACTATATCGATCCCAAAGAACAAAGAAAGATGGATAAATTTATTCATTTCGCCTGTATTGCAGCTCAGCAAGCGGTTGCGGATTCTGGATGGATTGCCGAAACTGAACAACAAAAATATCGAACTGGAGTTATGATAGGATCTGGAATAGGAGGATTACCAGCCATAGAAAAAACAGTTATATCAATGAAGGAAAAAGGTTCAAAAAAAATTAGTCCATTCTTTATTCCACAAAGTTTAATTAACCTCGCTTCTGGACAAATATCTATTAAACATGGTTTTATGGGTCCTAATCATGCAGTTGTTACAGCCTGCGCCTCTGGTGCTCATGCTATTGGAGATTCGGCAAGAATGATTGAATATGGCGATGTAGATGTGATGATTGCAGGAGGATCAGAATCAACAATATGTGAATCAGGTATCGGTGGTTTTGCAGCACTACGCGCTTTATCAACCTCTTTTAATGATAACCCTACCGCAGCATCAAGGCCATGGGATAAACAAAGAGACGGATTTGTTATGGGCGAAGGTTCGGGAATATTGGTTCTTGAAGAATTAGAACACGCTAAAAAAAGAGGAGCCAAAATTTATGGTGAAATTATTGGTTACGGATTATCTGGTGATGCTTATCATATGACGGCACCAGAAGCTAACGGTAGAGGCTCTACGTACGCAATGAGATTAGCTTTACAGCACGCTAAAATAAATCCTGAACAAATAGATTATATAAATGCTCATGGCACCTCAACTCCTCTTGGAGACGAAATTGAAGTAAATTCAGTAAAAAAAGTTTTTGGTGATCACGCATACAAATTATTTATGTCTTCAACAAAATCATCTACAGGACATTTGCTTGGAGCCGCAGGTTCTGTTGAAGCAATATTTTCAACTCTTGCTATTAGAGATAATATTGCCCCGCCAACTTTAAATCTCAACGACCCATCTGAAGGATGCGATATTGAGCTAGTTGCAAACATAGCCAAAGAAAAAAAGATTAATATTGTCATGTCTAATTCTTTTGGTTTTGGTGGAACAAATGCATGTTTAGTTATAAAGCGTTTTTAAGATGAAACATAAAATTCTAACATTCTGCGCTATTTTTTCAGTAAGTGTAATTAGTTACCTTTTTTTAGTAACTGGAATTGTTATGTATTTTAATGCTCCCAATTCTTATCATCGTCAAGATCAAAGATTTATAATTGAAAGCGGCATGACACTAAGAGAAGTTGTTGAAAAGCTTCATAAAGAAAAAATTATAAAAAATCCCTATGCTTTTTTGTATATCTCGCAATTGATAAAAGGTCTAGATCCTAAGGTTAGATATGGTGAATATTTTTTTGAAAAAAATATCTCCTACTATAAAATTTTACATAAATTAACTAAAGGTAATGTTTTCTTTCGTAAAATTACTATTGCAGAAGGATTATCCTCTCATTCAGCACTACAAATTATTAACAATTCTTCTGGACTGGTTGGCCAAGCTCCCGCTTCATTAAAAGAGGGTTCATTACTACCAGAAACATATTTTTATTCTTACAATGATACAAAAAGCAGTATTGTTAAAAGAATGCAAGAAGCAATGGCAAAAACTATTAACGAATTATGGGAAAAAAGAGATTTAAATACGCCTGTCAAAAATAAAGAGCAAGCACTAATTTTGGCATCAATTGTTGAAAAAGAAACAGGAATTGATTTTGAAAGACCTAAAGTTGCTTCTGTATTTGTAAATCGATTAAAAAAAGGTATGAAACTACAATCAGATCCAACAATAATCTACTCATTTACTTTTGGAGATAAAAAATTAGAAAGACCGATAAGAATCAGCGATATTCAAAACAATTCAAATTTTAATACTTATCATATATTTGGCTTACCACCCGCCCCAATTTGTAATCCAGGAATTGACTCATTAAAAGCAGTACTAAATCCGATTAAAACTGATTATTTATATTTTGTAGCAAGCGGAAAAGGTGATCATATATTTTCTTCAAATTTACAAGAACATAATATTAATGTGGCCAAATACAGAAACTACCTTAAAAATAAAGAGAAACAAAACTCTAATCCACAAGAAGATATCACGCAAAATAGTGATTTGTAATGAATCAAATAAAAGAATCAAATTTTTTAGAAACAAATCTCAATAATTTACAAATACTGGCTTCCGATCCAAATAATTCTTCATGGGTCTTTGCCTCTGCTGGCTCCGGTAAAACAAAAATTCTTACCGATAGAGTTTTAAGATTACTACTAGAAAATGTTGCACCTAACAAGATTTTATGTTTAACATTCACTAAAGTTGCAGCTACAGAGATGTATAACAGAATTAATTCAGAATTATCAAAATGGGTAATAGCCAATGATCAAGAGTTGCTAATAAAAATTTTCAATCTTACTGGAAAAAAACCTTTTATTAATGAATTAAACAAAGCCAGAACTTTGCTTACAAAAATTCTTGACGAGGAAGAAAAAATTAAAATTCAAACTATTCACTCATTTTGCAATTCATTACTAAAAATATTTCCCATCGAAGCCAAATTAAACCCTAATTTTGAATTGTTAGAAAATAGTGAAGAAATTTTATTACTAAAAAAAGCCTATAAACAAGTTTTAAATGAAGCAGACAAGGATAATAATTTAAGAAAAATAATAACTGAAATTGTTAGCGAAATAAACGAAGAAACAATAAATGATGCTGTATCTAAAATATTAAATAAAAAAGAAAACATTATTAAGTTAAAACAGCAAAATAATAATTCCATTAATGAAACCATTAAAACAATATACAGATTATTTAATTTTAATGAAATCTCGAATGAAGAAGAGTTGTTCAATGATTTTATGAATGATTTTAATTTTAAGGAATATAATGATTTTATAACCGATCTAAAACAAAGTAATTCAAAAAAAAATCTAGAAATTGCTGAGAAATTAAAGAAATTTATTGATTCACCATTATTAAAAAATTTTGTACCTTTTTTACAATATGCTATTCACACTAAAGAAGATAAAGTTAGGAAAATAAGTGGAAAACTAGATACAAAATACCAAGATTTTATTCATTTGCAATCAAACAAAATCAACACTCTAATAGATAAATTATCTTTGATTGTAATAATTAAAAACACTTCAAACTTAATAATATTAGCTGATAAAATTTTACAATCTTATCAAAAAATAAAAAATGATAATTCTTTAATTGACTACAATGATCTAATAGATCGTACTAATAATTTATTAAAAAATCCTGATTTTACTGATTGGGTAAAAAAGAAATTAGATAGCTCTTTTAATCATATTTTAGTTGATGAGTCCCAAGATACAAATATTCAACAATGGGAAATTATTAAAGCTTTAACTGAAGATTTTTATAGCGGTCTAAGTGCTAACAATGAAAACAGAACTATTTTTATTGTTGGCGACGAAAAACAATCAATATACTCATTTCAAGGATCTGATGTTAATATTACAGCAACGGTTTTTGATTTCTTTGAAAACAAATTACAAGAAAAGCTCAACAAAATTGAGATGAATATTTCATATCGATCCGGTTCCAAAATACTAGAAGCAGTAGATGCGGTATTTAGTGACGAGCAAAGAAAAAATTCTATTAGCAAAATTTCTACTTTTAAAAAACATATCCCAAACAGAAAAAATCATGGCTATATTGCAATATGGCCAAAAATTACATCTGATTTTAAAGAAAATGAAAAAGAATGGAGTATTAATTTTAATAACAAAACTGATTGTGATGAAAAAGATAAGTCGATACTTGCGCGCTCAATAGCAAAAAACATTAAATCATGGATTGATAATAAAAGAGAAATCAAAGATTTGAAAAAAGAAATTAAATATAGTGATATAATGGTTTTAATTAAAAATAAAACCAATGGTTTAGCGAAAGAGATCAATAAATATTTTAATTATTACAATATTCCATTTACTACGATTGCAAAAATAAAATTTAATGAAAGTTTACTAATTCAAGATATAGTTTCTGTAGCAAAATTCGCTTTACTTCCTGAAGATGACTTAAACTTAGCTTGTCTATTAAAATCTTGTTTTTTTAACGTGAGTGAAGAAGATTTATTAAATTTTTGTATTATCAAAAATCAACAAGAACAATCTCTTTATAATTCAATAAATAATGATCTAATAAAATCTAGACTTAATAAAATAATTGAATCATCACAAAAACAGAATTGTTTTGAATTTTTTTATAATATAATCCAAACCGACAATAATTATGATAAGTTATTATCATATTTTGGATATGAAGCAATAGAGTTAATTGATAGTTTCTTACTTAATGTTCTAGAATTTAGCAAAAAACATTCTCTTTTTATTCAAAAATACATTGAACATATTGAAAAACATAATCCTGAAATAAGTAGCTCTTCTGCAGAAAACAATAAAGTAAAAATTACCACTATTCATTCATCTAAAGGCCTAGAAGCACCAATTGTTATTATTCCCGATTGCAATCATCAACTTAATAAAAGTGAAAATGCAAAAGAAAAAATTTTTTGGATCAATGAAATTCCTATTTGGACAGCAAATAATTTTCAAAAAAGTAGAATAATTCAAAAATATAAAACGGATAAAATTAAAGAAGATATGGATGAATATTTAAGATTATTATATGTAGCAATGACAAGAGCAAGAGATGAGTTATATATTGGTAGCTTTGGCAGAAACGAAGATAAAAACTGTTGGTATGAAATTATTTATGAATCTTTAAAAGATATAGCGGATTATATAAGTATTGATGATTTTATTAATATAGAAATTTCGGAGAGTAAGAATTTTGATAATGAAGAAAAAGAGAATATAGCAATTGATGCAAATAACATTATTAATCAAAATATATATAATCAAACAGAAAAAAATTTAATTATAGAAGATTTTCAAAATACTGAAATTATAAATAAGGAACAAATAAAAGGGAAAATAATTCATAAAATATTAGAATTTTTTGGCCAAAATCATCAACAACAAAAAACATGGCTAATCTCAATAGCTAAAAAAATCATAGAGAATAATAGTTCTTTATCTTTAGAAGAAAAAAAGGAAATTTTTAATTTAGCTAATGATTTTATATATTCTGATCAATTTAATAAGATATTTAAAGGAAACATTAAATGCGAAACTGAAATTTCCTACAATGGAGCTTTTGGAAGGGTTGATTTAATCTCGGAGCAACAAGATAGAATATTAATTGTAGATTATAAATCAGATGAATCTTTACCAAGTAAAATTCCAGAACAATATCAGCAACAGCTAAACAGATATGCAATGATTGCTAAAAATATTTATAAAGATAAAGATATAATTGTGGCAATATTTTGGATAAGATTTTTAAAGATGCAAGAAGTATTCCAAAGCACTTCTGATAAGGTTTAAACTTAAAAAATATATTTTTAAAAATCTGATTTTTGATTATTAAAATATATTATACCAAAAAATAAATCTGTACCCTTAATTAAAACAACCTAAACTGAATGTTTAGAGAGTGTTTTAATAGGAGTATAGATTTATGTTTTGGTATATACCAAATCCCATCTTTAAAAGTTTTAAAAAAAATTAAAATCTAACTTCATATTTTTGGCTAAAAATCTCTAAAAAGCCTCAGCTGTATAGATATACAGCTTCATTTTTTAAAAATTTTTATCTCAAAAATATTTTGTTATAATTTTATTTAAAGATGGGATTTGGTATTATACGGAATTAATGTATTATATCAAATCCTATCTTTAAATGTTTAAGATCGTATCGATTGCGTTAGCATGACTGGATATTTGTTATAATTTGATTTAAAGATTGAATTTGGTATTGCTTAAAGTGTCTAGAATCAACAACTAAAAATACTTGAAATG
>CAMASZ010000050.1 GCA_945861125.1 Rickettsia typhi
TACAAAACTAAGATATTCACTAATTTTTGTTTCAAGTAAAATTTTAAAATTATCATTAGCGCTGGAGTCATGTATTTCAAAGCTTGAAAAAAATTCTAATGTTATTGGCAAAATAAAAAAATATGAAAAAATAGCACCAAATAAAAACAAAAAAAATGCTCCAAAAAAAAATATTATAATATTTTTTTTTTCATTTTTGTACAATGCAGGAGATAAAAAAAAATAAATTTGTGTAATAAAAATTGGTAATGAAAAAAAAATTCCCGAATAAAAAGATAATTTTAAATAAGTAATAAATGCTTCTGAAGGGCTGGTATATATAATTCTACGATTAAGATTTTGTGAAATTTTAATAAAAGGTTGTAATAAAAAATTATATATTTGTTCAATAAAAAAATATGAAATAATTGTTGATACAAAAAAAATTGTTAAGCAAAAAATTATTCTTTTACGCAATTCGTAAAAATGTTCACTAAAACTCATTAAAGAATTATTATTATTTTTGATCATCATCATTCTTGCTATCTTCGTTCGTTTGTTGAGGTGAATCAGATTCAGGTTTATTAAATTTATTTTTTAATGATTGTAAATTTTCTAATTTTTTATCAGTATTTTTAATTTCATCACTATAGGCATGATACTTTCTTTGTGATTGATCTGATTCTTGTGGATTTAGTTTAGATCTAAGTGATTCAAGTTTTTCTTTTCTTTTATTATAACTAGATATTTCTTTATCTATTCTGTTATTAAATTTTTCTTTTACATTCTTAGCGAGTTGGTCTTGATCTATTTTTTTGTTTTCAAATTTACTTTGTATTTTTGATGCTTTATCTAGATCACTTTTACTTATTTTACGATCAATTCCCGATTCTGAAACTTGTTTTTGTTGCTGAATATTATCTCTTATATTAAGCATCTCTTCTGCTTGTTTTAATTTACCTATTGTTTCGTTGTTAGGTATATGATTATCAACCACTCTTTGCTCTCTGTTTTCAAGCATTTTAGCTCTGATAGCATTTAGTTCTTTTTTGTCTCTTAATATTCCTCCTGTACCAGAAATTTGTTTATTAATGGCTCCTGATTTTTCGAGTTGCTTTTCAGCTTCATTAAAATCTTTTCTAAGTTGATTTAAATCTTTGGCTTTATTGCTGGCTTTAGATGCTAATGATTGAGCTAGTGATGAGGCTTGAGAAGATATGGCTGAAGCACCTTTTGATGCTAAGCTCTGTGCGCTTTTCGCTGCATCGCTAGCTATTTTTTTGATATTGCCTTTAGCTATATCGCTAACAAGATTTGCACCAGCATTTGCAATATTTTTTATTTGAGATGGAGCAGAATTCATAGCATTTAATGCTTTTTCTTTTGCTGAATTAGCAACTTTTGAAGCTATATCAGCAGCTTTTTCTTTTTTGTTTTTTTCAACTCTTATGTCACCAGATTCTACCTTACTCATGAAATCTTTTCTTTGTTCTGGAGTCATGTTTTCCATTGCTTTCTTGGCAGAAGATTCTGAATAACCATCATTAATTTTTCTATCTTTTAAAGGAGTTAAAAGAGCTCCCCCGCCAAATACCCCTTGTTTTGCGGCTTGCCAAGCGGCTCCAAATGCATTATCACCCACATAATTTAAGCCTTTTGATTCTTTTAATTCTTTTATTTGTTTGTCATTTAATCCAAATTCTTTGGCTTTTTTATTCATTGCATCATCTCTTACTTTTTTCAACTCTTCTTTTCTTTCTTCGGGGCTTTTATTTGTTAAACTATTTGCATTATCAATTTTATGATTCTCAACAGCTTCATCTCCAGCTTTAGCCATTTCATTTCTGTATTTTTCATTAATCGAGTTCTGTTTTTCTTTTTGATCTCTTTCTTTATCTGCTAAAGCTCCTGAGTTAAATAATTTTTTATCACCATAATTAATAGCTGAACGATACATTCTTGGTAATGGAGTTTTTTCTGCATAATGATTTGCAACTCCTTTTGCTTGTTTAATCATTGATTGTGCTGATTCAGAAATATCTTTAGCTAAATCTGACGCCTTTATTCCTCCAGCTATTGATGCCGCACTATCAGCCATAAAAGGTAAAAATTTTCTCATCAGTGATACAATAACCCATAAAGACAATATATGAAATAATGACGGAACTCCATAAGGAGTTCCATATTGACCAGCATCATATCCTTGAGTTATTCCCGGTGATACTGAGCTTATTGTCCAAAAGCTTAACAAACTTATTCTAACAACTGCATGTATTGTCCATATTTCTTCCCAACATATTCTATAGCCAAAAATTAGTTTTATAGTTTCATATATTAATAAATTAAAAAAAGCTAAAGTTGATGCTAAAAATACTTGTTGTAATGAAAAACCTATTAAAGCTTTTAACCATTTATCAAACATATCTTTTGTTTGATTAAAAATTACAAAAATAAAAAATAATGGCCCTAAAATCAATAAAACTGATATAAAAAACTGAGATGTTAAATATATCAATGAAGCATATGCAATTGCATAAATGTAAGAAAACAAACTCCAATAAACAACTAGCAAATAGAACCAACCAAAAATACTTGAAAATAAAAGTGCGGCGGTTTTTTTCATTAATGCTGACGACAATATCAATGATAAATTTTTATCAATAGAGCTAAAAATAGGAGATTTATCAAAGAAATCTCTATTAGCAATTGCCGAATCTATTTCTGCTGAATCAGTAAATGTATTTGCAAGTAAAAAAGTTAAGTAATTTGTTCCCTCTTTAAAAACATTAATGAAAAGTAATTTAAACCAATACCATCCAGATTCACCAATAAATAGATAAATTAAAGCAATTTTAACAAGCCTATTAATTATTTCTGATTGTTTTAAATCACTGATACCAGCTAAAAATCCTACTCCATAAAAGATTATGCTGATTATAATAGCTAATTTTAATACCAATTTATATGAAGGATCAGATATTATTGCCTTATACATTTTTTCTACTTGTCCAATTCTCTCATCGTAACCAGTTGTTAATGAGTTATCGGTATGAGCACCATCTAATTCTTCAATAACAGTTTGTATAGCTGGACCAATTAAATTAGAAATTGATTCATTTTCTTTTTTCTTAACCGAAACAACAACATCATAATTTCCATAATTATTAGCATATTTGTTAAAACATATGTACATTTTTTTACAAGTCGCTGAATCTGCTGCGTAACAATATCCAGTATCTGCTGTTTTTGAATCATAATTTTTATTTTCTACCAAAACACCATTTAAATTACTAGAAGAGCTACTGGTTGAACAATTATTTATCTCTGGATCTTTTATTTTAAAAGATATTCTCAAGTTTTTTGCAACATCATTTGGATTAGAATCTGTAAAACCAAATGTATGGCAATAAAAATTGGAGCCAATAATTGGATTTTGTCCGTGTTGACTAGGATTACAATTTGCTCCAGTTGTACCTCCGGATTTTCTAATTAAATCTCCATAACTATCAAATCCATAATCTACTGAATCTGGAGATGTTGATGATGTAGAATCGCTTATTTTTACTATTGACGGTTGTCCATTAAATTCGGAAGGAATAGACGATGATTTACATGTAGTTGAGGTGCTTGATGATTCGTTACATAAAATAGCTTCCAACCATTGACCATTTTTAAATTGTAAATCACCTTGAAGAGATAACTTAATTGATCCACTATTATTTAAATGTGAATTTGCAGAAGATGAAGCTAGCTCAATAAAGTTTTTTCCATCAAGTAGGGCAAATTTCAGTCTACTATTTCTTCCACCCCCTATTGCAACATTGCTTTGAAATACTGTGTTACCATTATCTGTTTCATTTAAACGCAAATAACTTTCAAAATTTCCATAATATCCACTAAAAGTACTGATTTTACTTATACCGTAAGTTTTATTATCTTGTAAAAATAAATCTATTTCATTTGATAAAACTCCTCCTTGGGAGTTAATTGGTATATCTAATGAGCTATTTTTATAATTTTCTAAATCATAACATATATCAGCATTTGATATATTTATTCTTGCTGATTTTTCTGCTGCTGTTTTCATTAAATCTGCGCATTGATTGCATGTTGTAGAACTTGAACCATTTTGATAAGTACAAGCTGTGGGCATTGCACCAATTGTGCAGTTACTTTTTTGATAAAGAGGAGTTAAGCCATTTGTGGTACAATTAATTGGTTTTCTACAGGATTCTTGGCAAAATGCATTAGTTGCTCCATCAGTTGGTACATCACATTTTATACTATATGCTTTACAACCAATTAAATTTCCATTTGAATCATAATCTTCCTGACATTCCGGATTTCTAACTATATCATTACCATTACCTCTACAAAGTAAAGCAGGATAGGGTTCAATAATTAATGCCATACCAACTCCACAATCTTTGGTTGTTGAATCTGTAATCCATGTACCGTTCCAACTTTCAGGTGCAAATCTTATTGTTTGTCCTTTTCTAACAAAAAATTCATTGCCATAATTGGCAGTAGCGCTAGCAAGAGTTCCTGTTGTCGATGGTACATTGTAGTTTAAAAGTGGATCAGACAAGGTTTCTCCGCTAACGCTATTAACCACAGATATATTAGAAAAATCGTGATATTCATAAAAGTTATTAAACCTTAGTTTTGCACCTTGTTCTGCAGCCTCTCTCATTGCTATAGCGCATCTTTCACATTTAACACTGTCAGAACCATTTGAATGAACACAACCACTTGGAACATTTCCTACGGTACAACCAGTTTTTTTATATTCAGGATAAATTCCATTTTGTGAACATGTTATTGGTTTTCTGCAAGATATTGAACAATATTTATTTGAAGAACTATTATCACATTCACTAGATAAAGCTTGGCAACCTACTAAACCACTAGCATTACTTTCTTCAGTACAAGCAGGATTATTAATAATATAAGAGCCTTGTTTAGAAGCGTTCTTGTTAACTATTCTAGCATTTATAGTACAACTTTGTGCTACAGAAGATTGAATCATTGTTAATTTTGCATAGCCTGACTTTTTGATTTCAATATCGTGATATCTTAAAAATCTTACTGCCAAATATTTGCCACAACTATTCTGATTAACTTTTGTTTGATTATATTTAACTACTAAGGATTCATCGGTTTCAATATCAACAATTTCGTTACTCCATGAACTATTATTTACATTGATTGTAAAACTTTTTACATCTGCTGAAGTTAAATCATTTCTAACAATAACATTGATATCGTAATTATTACATTGACTAATTAATGATTTAAAAGAAGCCCTGTAGGAATATCTCCCCATATCATATAGAGTTATTAAAGAATCTCCGGAAGATATATCGCCAACAATTTGTCCATGTTCATCATTTCCATTATAATTACATTCTGATAATGTTGAACACGTAATTCCACTAAATGGATCAAAATTGCTTTTTTGTAAATCATCATTATTCCATCTAATAAAACCTCCATAATCAGTCAAAGATTCTTGTTCGGTTCCAACATTAAAAACTCTAGATGCTTGATTATTATTCGCTTGAGTATAGCCAATAGAAACATAGTCATCTAATTCACTATCAAGACCCTCTCTGCTACATACTGTTTTATTTAAATTTGAAGAAATTGAAGGATCATTATGAATACACCGCCAAGCTTTGGTATCGGGAATTAAAGGTACACCTTTAGAACCTAATTTTTCATTTGAAGCTGATGTATTAAATCCATATCCTTCAGGATGTTCTATAGTATATGCAATTAATCTTCTGGCATTATTAAATACTCGAGATGGAGTAGACTCCGTAGCAGTTTGATTGCCACCTAATACTGTATTTGCTACATTTCCTGAATCTGATTCATCATTCCAACTTCCTGAAAATTTAGTCATTACATTTTGTCCTTTTTGAATATCTACAAATCTATCAATATTAAGTTTTCTATTATTCGAATTTACCGATACATTTCCGTATGAAATTTTATTGCCAAGATTTATATCTCCTATTGCTCTTATTTTTATTTCTGCACCACTTCTAATAAGAAGACCAGAATCATTGTTATCATCTCTTGCTGAGGTAGAATTCCAATTTGGTTCAAAATTTAGTGTACTCGCACCTGAATTAGCATTTTTAAGACATTTGTCTTTACAATTTTCTATACAATCCTTTTGGGATTGACTACCATCGGGAAGTTTTACACATCCGTTAACTGTTGTTGTTTGTCCTGAAGAAGTTGTAGGACTATCTGTATATTGTTCGGATATTAAACATTGTTTTAAACCTGGGCCATGATCTGAGCTACTAACGGCTAAACCATCTTTATAGTCACAGAATCCATTTGAGTTATTTGATAAAATTATTAAATTTTCTACCTCATATTCACCAAAATCATCAGCTTCAATACAACCATCATCTTTGCAAGCATTTAAAAGTAGTGTAAATAATATCAAAAAATTACCAATTCTTTTAATATTTAAAAGATTAAATATTCTGGAAACTATAGCTTTAAATTTGATATCTTTATAAGTCAGCATTAGTTTTATATAGTAAATATTTTTTTGCGTTGTATTGTATTTTAATAAATCTCAATTTATCTAAATATTAATTAACCTAAACTAATAAGAGATTTATTTCTTATCATCAAAATCTTTAAATTGTTTAGCATAATTTTCAAAATCTTTTGCATTTGATAATTTATTGTATTCATCAATAGCTCTTTTTGCTCTATCGTAATCTTTAATACTATTGATTGCTTGATTAGCTTTTTTAATCTTTTTTGGTACCAAATCAGAAACAAAGGATAATGCTTTAGGAGCTTTTATTGATGGAACTATGTTTGCTGGTAATCTTTGTAATGTCCTCTTTAATAAACTCCTCTTTTTATAGTCTACAATTCTTTCTTCAGCCTTTTGTTTGATATTTTTTGCTACTTTAATATTATCTTCAAGATTAGCAATTTTTTCACCTCTTTGATTTAAAATATCTATTTCATTTTCTAATTGTTTAATTCTTGACTTTATTTTGTTTTTTCTTTCGATATCTCTATAATTACCGCTATGGGTTGACTTCATTTTCTCCAAATCTTTTTCTAATTGTTTTTTTGTGCCCATTTTAGATAGTCCACCAAGTCTTCTTAAATGATTTAATTTTTCACTCATCATGTCAATATTTTTTGAAGTTTCATCTGAATCTATTTTGCTTTGTTGAGCTTCTAGTCTTTGATTTAATTTATCAATTTCGCTTTGTTTTGATGAAATTTTCTTATTATTATCTTTTAAAGATTTTTTGACTTTTTTTTCTAAGTTTTCTATGGTTTGATCCTTTGATTGATTTGAAGCTGAAGTTAATTTACGAGAAGTTCGATTATCACGATTATCTAGTATTTTTTTCTCATTTTCCATGCTACTAATAACCTCTTGATCATTTATTTTTGGCAAACCTTGCTCTTTATTTTCTTTATTCTCTCGAGCTCTTTCTTTAATCATTTGTCTTTCTTCTTTTGATCTTAACATGTAATTAGAGCCTGCAGATAGGGTATCTATTTTACCCTCTGATTCTAGTTGTTTTCTAGCCTCTGTTGTTTCTTTACTGCCGAAAACAGCTTTTGACATTTTTTTTGAAGCTCCAGAAGCTAAATTATAAATTCCTTTTCTAGCACTTCGAGTAGGATTTTTTACAACATTTAATGCATTTTTTGCAACTGATTTAAGTTTTTTATAATTACTTTTATCAACCTGAATTGAACCATCTTTGATAGACTTCATAAAGTTTTCTCTTTCAGTTGGAAGCATATCTTTCATTGCATCAACTGCTTGATCATTTGTTAAGCTTGTCTTTACACCTCTATCATCTAAAGAATTAAATAAAGTTCCCCCATCTCTTGTGGCTTGTTTTCCAGCTTGCATTAATAATTCTCCAAGTGAATTTCCTTCAAATTTAATTCCTCTTTCATTTATTAAATCTCTTGCTTTACTTTCGCCAAGACCCATCTCTATTCCTTTTTGCATCATTGCT
>CAMASZ010000051.1 GCA_945861125.1 Rickettsia typhi
AAATGGCAAAATTGATTTAGTTCAAGCTGAAGCAATTCCTGATTTAATAGCATCGGAAACTTCACTTCAACATCAACAAGCTTTTAAGCAATTGGATGGAAAATTAGGAAAAATATATGAAAAATGGCGTTTTGAAATTATTGAAGTATCTGCAATGATTGAAGCTTTAATTGATTTTCCTGATGAAGATTTACCAATACAAACGAACAAAATAATTAATAATAAAATCAATAATTTAAAAAAGGAAATATCTGCCCATTTGAATGACAATAAAATTGGTCAAAAAATAAAAGAAGGTTTAAATATTGCTATTATTGGGGCTCCAAATACTGGTAAATCAAGTTTAATTAATTTTTTATCAGGAAGTGAAATCGCTATAGTTTCTAAAATTGCTGGAACTACAAGAGATATAATTGAAACACAGTTAGAAATTTCTGGTGTTCCCGTTAAAATATCAGATACTGCTGGAATTAGAAAAAGTAATAATAAAATAGAGTTAGAAGGAATAAATAGGGCATTAAAAAAAGCTAAAAATTCTGATATAAAGCTATACATGGTTGATGCCTTAAAACCAATATTTGATAAAAATATTATTGATGAAAATACTATTTTGGTAATTAATAAAATAGATAAAATTAAAAATTTATCTAAAATAGATGAGTTAAAAAATAAAAATTGTAAAAAAAACTATGATTCAGTTAAAATTTCTATAACCAAAGAAAAAAATATTAAAAAATTAATTAGTAAGATTGAAAATAAAATTAATAAATTAATTCCAAGTCATAATCATGTAAATATAACGCAAGAAAGATATAGGATCGCCCTTCAAAACGCATATCTTCATCTATCAAACTTTGATTTAAAAAGAAATATTGAAATTAATGCTGAAGATTTAAGAATTGCTTCAACTGAAATAGGTAAAATCAACGGCAAAATTGATATTGATAACATTTTGGATGTTATATTTGCTAAATTTTGTATAGGAAAATAGTATGCGTCAAGGATCTTAACTTTGCAATAATCTAAATTATCTTGAGTATATTAGAATGTGCTTTACTATAAATTTAAAGTAAAAATTTTATAAAATTGAAAAAGTGGCTTTCTTTGTATTACCAATAATAGGAACAATAGCATTTGATCCTTTAACATTAGCATCAACCAATCCAGCTTTAGTATATGAAGTAGCTGGTCATGCTCTTGGACATGCATTGTATGACCATATTTCAAGATTAGGTAGAAGAAGGGGTTTGTCAAGAAGAGAGATGAGAAAAATAGTTAATAGAAAAAGGAGATGGTTTGTTGATAATATAATAATGCATCATCAAAGGATTCATCATAAAAATAGACAAACATTAATTAGCAATGCCAGAAACAGAGCTATTGAAAAAAGAAAAGAAAAGCCAAATAATTTTAAAGAAATAATTAAAAACAAAGAATCTAAACAAAGTCAGTATCCCTTTAGAAATAGAGAAGATGATTATTATGATTATACAGAAAATAATGAAAACAAAAAAAATAATAATTACTCATATGAAGATAAAGAAAACTGCCAAGAAAAAGGTCTTATAATTAGAAGTAGATTAGATGCAAAAAAAATTAGAGCCAGAACAAGATGGCTTACATTACTAAATGAAAAAAATAGTTAATCTTTATGATAAGGATGATTATTGATAATAGATTCAGCTCGGTATATTTGTTCAATTAAAACAATACGAGCCATCAAATGTGGAAAAGTCATAGAACTTAAAGATAGCACTAAATTAGATTTTTTAATTAAATTTTCCGATAAACCATTAGGACCCCCAATTACAAAAGTAATATCTGAATTACCTTCTAGAATTATATTCTCAATTTTTTTTGCAAAAGCAATGCTTGAAAATTTTTGTCCTCCTTCATCTAAGGCAATTAATTTTGTAGGAAATTTTATTGAATTAAATATTAGGTTAGCCTCCTCCTCTTTAATTTTGTTAATTTCAAAATTTTTAATATTTTTAATATCAAATTCTTTAAGAAGCACATTCCATCTTAATCTTTTTTTGTATAATTCGAATAAATCTTGATAACAAGAATTATTAAATTTACCTATTGATAAAATATTAATTTTCATGAAAAGTTATTTTTTAAATTTATTATACCATTTTTCATTAAATAATGCTACATTAAGTGATACCATTTCCACTTAATAAATGATAAATTAAGCAAGATATTTTTGAGATAAAAATCTTTCTCTTAATTTATTATTTTATGATGGAAATGGTATAAAATATTTTTCTAGTTACACTAATACTATTTCCAATCTTAAATTCTATATTTAAGTATTTATAAACTAAGCTTACATCTTTTTGGATAAAAATGTTTAAAAAGTCTCAAAATTTTTTAGAATCTTAACGCGCAACACTATTAGATATGGTATTTGTAAAGTAACTTTAAATTTATTTAAAATTCTATTTAATTTTGAGATATTATTTGTTTTTTAATTTATAAGTTTTTTTATGAAAGTAGCAATTTATCCAGGAACTTTTGATCCAATAACTTTTGGACATCTCGATATAATCAAAAGAGCATCAGAATTATTTGATCATATTCTAATTGGTGTTGCGAAAGATAATTATAAAAATCCTTTATTTTCAATTGATGAAAGGGTTGATTTGATTAAATCGGAATTAAGTTTTATATCTAGTAATAAAATTTCTGTTGAAAAATTTGAAGGATTATTAGTTGATTTTGCCTCTAGGAAAGATATTAAAATTATTATTAGAGGTCTAAGAGCTGTTTCGGACTTTGAATATGAATTTCAAATGTTTGGCATGAATTCAAAGCTTAATCCAAATATACAGACAATTTTTTTACCAGCTTCGGAAACAAATCATTTTATAGCTTCGAGATTGGTAAAAGAGATAGCAAGACTAAAAGGGGATATATCAAATTTTGTTTCAGATAATGTTGCTAGGCAATTAATTAAAAAAATTTCTAATGAATATTAAAAATGAAATTTGGATTTTAGCTGACAATAGAATTGGAACATTTTCCCAAGCAATTGGCTTGGCACAAGAAATGAAAATTAAATATAAAATAATTTCATTAAATTATAGATTGTTTGCAAAGTTACCGAATTTTTTATTAAAAAACACTTTGTTATCTTACTCTAAAAAAACAATCCAAGAAATTAATAATTTCGGATATTTCCCATCTTATGTAATTTCTTCCGGAAGAAGAAGTTCAATTTTAGCGACTTATATTAAAAAAATTTCTAAAAATAACACAAAAATAATTCAAATTATGAATCCACATTTGAATTTTAATTTATTCGATCACGTTATTATTCCTCAGCACGATTCAATAGATGTTAAAAAATATAAAAATATCATAACCAGCATAGGTTCACTGACAAGAGTTAATCAACAAAATATTGATAAAGAAAAAATCAAGTTTAAATTTTTATTTGAAAAAGTAAAAAAGAACAAAATTGCGGTAATGATTGGCGGGCAATCAAAATCAAATAAATTTGATCAAGATTCTGTTAAAGAATTCAGTAAAATTATTTCTGAGATCGCTTTAAAAAATAACTCAATTTTATTAATAATTTCAAGTAGAAGAACTTCTAAAAAAACTTTAAAAATAATTAAATCAAATTTAAATTGTGATTATAAAATATTTGATTGGAATTTTATTAAAAGTAATAATCCTTATCTAGCAATAATAGGATATGCAAATAGCTTTATAATTACTGGAGATTCTGTATCAATGATTTCAGAATGTTGTTCAACTGGTAAAAATGTTTTTATTTTTGATAAAAGAAAAATTTCTACTAAAAAACACAAAATATTTCATGAATTTTTATTTAGAAATGGTTATGCTATTAAATTAAAAACTGGCAATATTAAACTTAAAGATTTTAAATTAAAAAAATTACAAGAAAGCAAAAGAATTGCTTCATTAATAATCAATAAAAAATAATTTTAATTCAAAAAAACCATTGTTTTAAAGCCTTATATTTTTTCAGTATAACACTGCCTAAATTTAAAATTTATTGATTGCAATAATGAAATATTATTGAGAAAAAGTGCCATATAATAACAAAATAAATATTAAAAAAATTATTACTCTATTTGCACTATTCTTGCAAATGGTTGTCTTATTGTCGTGCTCTGACAGTGGATGTATAGACGCCGATGATTATGGTGAATATGAATCTCAAACCTTAGTTGTGAGATCTCGCTCATTATCATCATCTAACTGCAAATATAATCCATCCGAAGCTCTTGATAGCCCTAATCAAGGAAGTGATATTAGAAATTGCTTAACTACCGGTTCAAAACAATTTTACACTGAAGCTAAAGAATTAAAACAAAGTAACTTAGGATGTATGGGTTTTGATGAAACTTTAAAAAACATTTGTGCTTATGATTGTGAATCAACATGTTTATTGAATGCGGATAATTCTTCTTCAAATTCGGAGCCAAACTGGATATCAACAAGTAAAAAAGAAGATAACAAAAATATTGGCGTTACTATCTATCCGGGATCGGAAATAAAAATAAATGTACGCGGAAATATTAAGCTTGGTGGGGAAGTTCCCACTGGTGAGATATACCTTAAAGTTAATAGTCCAGATTATGGAGCATATAAGTCAATAAATGGTGATAATTATCCATATGATGTATTTTCTGGTGATTCTATTAAATTAAAATTTGATGGAAAGTGGAATGATGGATCGCAGGATCTTGGTATAGTAAACAGCTCTACAACAACAACATCTTCTGAGTTTATTAATAGTGCCAAAAGAGTTATAGCATATGTAATTCCACATCCAAGTAATTATGATTTTGATTATTCACAATCTTCCGAGCAGGCTGGAACAAAAAAAGTCCCTCTTATGCTTGATACAAACGTTTTAAAATGTACTTATCTTTCAACTGGATCTAATAAAGAAGCAAATTGTAGTGGTGAAGATGACGATTATATAGCCGCTGGTTATGCAAATGCTAGTAATTCTCTAGCTTCTTCAGCTTTTGATATAGGAACTGATGATATTAAAATTACCAATTATGGCGGATTTATCAGAAAAAGTGAAGATGATATAAAAAATAAGCAATATGATCCTTTTTTAAACACTATTTGTGATACTTCGGGAGTATGTGAAAATTTGCCTATAAATGACGAAGGTATAATTATTGGTGATTTATCTTCTCAATATGAATATCAAAATATATCAGATAACACAAGATCAATTTCATTTAAAAATTTATCATCTGGGTGTAATACTGTAAATATTTTGAGTGTTGAAATATATAATAATAGTAATCAAAGAAAATATAGAAATCAAAATTTATTAATTTCCAAAGGATCTTGGACACAAATTCAAATTGATCTATATCCTGGTTATAAATTAAAAATATCTAGCAATTCATCAACCAATAATAGTGGTACAAATTGTGGTAAATTTATTGCAATGAGATTAACTAAATATCACCAAATTAGAGTTCAAAATTCTGGATTTGTTTCTTTTAAAATAATTGATTCCAATTCAGGCTCAAATAGTAGTGATTCTAAAACATGTATTATCAAAGGAAGAATAGTTAATCCAAATGGTACAATACCAACAATTGATCAAGTTGGTGAAACTAGAGTTTATCTTGGAGCAGATACAACATCTTCATCATCTAATTCGCAAATTACAATTGGAACTGATCCTACTGGATTAGAAAAAGGAACAATAACTTCTTCATACGGATTTTCAACTTTTTCTAGTATAGAAAGAAATAGTCTAACATCTACATCTTGCGTTGCTAATAATGGTAATACTATAATTTCTAATAAAATTAAAAGTGAATGTTCGTCCTCATCTTGTTCTCTTAGTTTTGATAATAGTAGTTTTAATTTTACAGGATCAATTTGTAGTAATGGAGATGGTACAATTGGTTCAAATAGTAAATTATCAGAGGATGGTGGCAGTGGTGGAGGTGGAGGTGGAAATTCAGGAGGAAGTGGTGGTCAAATGTTATCCGCGGGAATTCCTGGGGCTTCTGGTAGCACTGGATCATCTTACTATCATCCAGAAATATCAAGCGTACCAACTAAAATTTCTTATTCAGGATCAGATACAAGTGGAGTTGGTGGACTATCTGGATCATTAGGAGGAGATGGATATGTAATTTTATATAATTCATCAAATGTTGAATTAGCAAGAAAAGATGTAGCTGGATTACTAGAAATTCAATCTATTGCTATTCCTAGTGATAATATTATTAAATACAAAATAAGGGGGGGCGGTGGCGGTGGCGGTGGCGGTGGTGATGGAACTTTGTGTAAATTAGGTGGAAGCGGTGCAAACGGAGATTATTTAGAAGGCTCTATTAATTTATCTAAATTTAAAGAAAGCTCTATAAATAATGTTTCTCTTAAATTGTATAGTGGTGGTGGTGGAAGTTTTGGTAGTACTTGTTATATTGGTCAATCTATTCAATATGAATTGAATTCTCCAGCAACAGTGTCACTTCAAGCACCCTCTGGATATTTGTTTAATGAAGTTGATTTCGCAAGCTATGGTTTACCGACTATAAAACAAAATAGTTTCCAAGTAAATCCTGAGTGTCACTCAAGTAATTCTTATTTCAAAATAATGGATCCAACAGTATGTTATGGCAGAAGTTCATGTTCAATAACTGTTTCTGATGCTTTTTTTGAAGGATCTGGAAATAATTTAACATGCAATAATGGAAATGGTGGCGATGGCTATGATGCTGGTGCGCAAGATGGAGCTGGTGGCGGTGGCGGTGGCGGTGGAAATGGTTACTCAGAAGGTGGATTAGCTGGTCCAGAAAGCTACAGAGCATCAGCGGGATTATCTGGATTTTCCTATTATAATCCCTATAACCATTATATAAGACCTACTATTTCCAATCCTTCATCTTCAAATGCTGGTAGTCCTGGAAATTCAGGATTGTCAGGATCAGCTTTATTAGGATATAGAAATATTTCAAATGTTTACGTAAGTTTAATAAATTCAAGTTCATCAGGTGAAAGTTCAGTAACTATTCCAAACGGGGTAAGCTCAATTGAATATGAATTAACTGGTGCTGGTGGTGGTGGAGGTGGAAGTAACCCTTCATCTGGAATAGGTGGATCAGGAGCTAGCGGATCAAAAATATCAGGAACGTTGGTAAATATGAAACCCGGAGAAATCATAAAAGTTTATATCGGAGGTGGTGGTAATCCTGGAACTACTGGATCAGGTACTGGCGGTGGATTACCAAATTCAACTATATCGATATTTAAAGGTGGAAGAGGAGGACATGCCGGAACAACTAATTCTTCAGGAGGCGGAGGTGCTGGAGGTGGGGCTACATTAATAAGTGTTGATAAAAAAATTCTTGCTATAGCTGGAGGTGGCGGTGGCGGTGGAGGTGGAACAATAAATCAAGGATTTTCAGCTACAACCAAAACATTATATTCCGATTTAAACGAAAATCTTAATGCTTCTTCATCAATTCACGGTAAATATTTTGCAGTAAAAATGCGCTTCTTACCATCTGCTGATGTTAGCTCTACTCCGCCAACATCTGGAGGTTCAGGATTTTCAGGAAATTATGGGGTTAAATATAACACTAATGAAAATTTAACTTTAACAACTCCTTCTGGTTATGTATTTAGTAAAGTAAATTTTATAAGTTATGGAACCCCAGATATCAATAATACTACTTATTCAGTAAATAGTAGTTGCAATAATGCTAATGCTAAATCTAAAGTAATTGAAACTTGTATTGGAGGATCAAGTTGTACAATTACAAATAATGATAGTTTTTTTGGAATTAATAGTTGTGCAAACGGCAATGGTTTAGTTGGAGAAGATGTTGGTGCTGCTGATGGCGGCGGCGGTGGTGGTGGTGGTGGC
>CAMASZ010000052.1 GCA_945861125.1 Rickettsia typhi
TTTTATTTATGGTATTAGCCCTAATTTTAATACCGAATATGCAGGCATTGATCCAAAATCAGTAATGAGAAAATGGGGTTATCATTTTAGAAGAAATATAGAAGAATTATTAAAAGATGAGTCTGACCCAGCAAAAGTCAAAATTGTTATTCCTGTTTTTTCTGGCAATCTTTATTCTGGCGTTGCAAATAAACAAGAATTAAAGCAAGGCATGCTGGAAGGTTTGTTTTTATATGAAAGAGAAACTTCATCATGCAAAAAATTTACTTTTTTATTAAGTGGTTTTAATGAAGATGAAATTAAACAAGCTCGTGAAAATGTGTATTCACAAGATGAAGCTAGCTCTCTTAAAAAGGAAAGCATAAAATCAATAACCTCTGAAGAAGCGGAATCTTGGGGTTCTATAGAAAAAATTGAAACTAAACAAGCAAAAAAAGCAGAAGCACCCCCACCCAAAAAACCTGAAGGCTCTAGTAAAAAAGAACCTGAAAATGTTGAGAAAGATAAGATGCTTAATTACGCCTTAAAAGCCTATCTTTTGGATTATAATGGTGATAATTCGCAAGAATATTTTAATACTCAATTTAGTTTAGATGATGATAATCCTAAATTTAATAAAGAAGATGATTTTGAAAA
The DNA here is from genome assembly GCA_945861125.1 of Rickettsia typhi. Taxonomy (GTDB): domain Bacteria; phylum Pseudomonadota; class Alphaproteobacteria; order Rickettsiales; family UBA1997; genus CAILUF01. Next base: position 637 of record CAMASZ010000052.1, read on the forward strand.
AAGAAAAGAAAAATATACGGAATATTTAAATAAAAAACTTACTCAGGCTGATTCAGAAAATGATAGAAAAACACAATATTTACAATCTTTTCAATCAAAAACCAAACAATCAAATAATAGAAAAATACATAGCGGTTTACATGCTTTTTTAACTGCACAATATGCAGAAGTATGTTTAAATTTATATAGAAAATATAAAAGTCATTTTCCAGAAGAATTTCGAAAGCAAATTGAAGAATTTGATGATCCAAATAAATTAGAAGAGTTAAAATTTTTAGTAGCAATGCATGATATTGCAAGAACACATCATGGTCCTGATCATGATTAACATAAAAATGCATTTTATGTAGCTTTAATTCTCCAAAAAAAATTTAATAAAACTAAGGAAGAAGCAATTGAGCTTGCTCTTCATGTTGCTTGTAAAGATAAGGGGGATAGCAAAAAAGATAAAACCCTTTTTTCAAGATTAATTCAATCGGCAGATTCTATAGCTTTTTCAAGAATTGGTAGCGATGGAACAAAATTTGAAAAAGATCGGTGCAATATTTATAATGATTTTTCTTACTTTTTTAATAATAGAACTCTTCTAGAAAAACAAAAACTGCAAATTTTCAAAAGTTTTGAAGAATCATTTGCTGAATTTACTAAAAAAACCGAATCTTTAGAAAAAACTCTTGCTCAAAAAGGTAAATACGCGGAAGAAATTGAAGTAGGTGAAGAGCCTAAAAAAGGATATGAATCTTTTTTTACAAAATCAGATCAAGATCAAGATATAAAAGAACGATATGAAGAAATTGTTAAAATGTCTTCAGATTTTTTAAAACAAGAAACCAAAACTTTTACTTTTAGAGCACCCTCTTCTTTACAAGATAATGATAAACAAAAAAGAGATTTTTTTGGATTAATGTATCTTGATGAAAGGATGCATATCGATAAAGTTGGGGTTACAACGCAACATTTTAAAAATTTATCAGAAGAAAAATCAACTGAACAAGAAGATTCTGCTGAAATTGTTGAGAGAGTACTAAATGCATTTGCTTTGAATAAAAATAAATATGTTACAAAAAATTCTCCACATGATAAAGATTTTAAAAGTAAATATAAAGAAAAAAACCCCAAAGAAGAAGATAGTTTTTTGATAAAAATAGATTCTAATTACATTGCAAAGATTGATACAGTTTTTAATGAACAAGGAATTGATGAAACACTTGAAGATGATAATAGTTTAGAATTTGAAAAATCTGATTCTAATGTTAAAGAAAAAATAAAAACTACCCAAAACTCTAAATATAAAATAACTGGTAATGAATTTTGCGTACAGTTAAAAAGATTTCATGTTAATGCAGATAATTCTCCTACTAAAATTGACACACCATTTACTGATAGAACATTATCTATTAAAAAAGAAGGAGATGAAGAAAAAAAAGATTATTCACCTACTGCCTTTATAGTTCATAAAGGAGCAACTACTAAAAGTGGTCATTATATTTGTTATGTTAAATGTAAAGATAATAATTGGTATTGTATAGATGATTCAGTTGCAAGTGTGGTAAAAAGTGGTGATATGACTGATGGATTTCCAAATGAATTAAGTAATGCCTATATTGTTAAATATTCAAACCAACAAGCGGAACTTCCTGATCAAAATTTATTTCAACATGGATACAATAATTATGGCGATCATTGCTATGCTAATGCATCATTAAATTTTTTAAAATCTCTCACTTCAACTTTACCAAAAGAACTTGTATTTGAAACAACAAAAAAAGAAGAATCAAAAAGCAAGAGTGATGCTAGTGAAGGTAAAGGTAAAGAAGGGTCGGGATCTGATGATGATCACGACAGCGAAACTGAAGATAGCTCTAAAAAAAGTAAAACAAGTTCAAAATATTCAGCAAAAGATGCCAAAGAACATAAAGATGCCAAAGGTCCATCGCCCTATACCGATGAAGATCAAAAAATTATGGCAATTCTTAAAAAAAGACCACTTAATCTTAAAGAAATGCTAGAGGAACATAATAAAAAATTTGAAAGGTTTTTGCATAGAGAATCTAAACTAAAATTTGATTTACAATATGATAGATCAAACCAAAAATTCACCTTAATTAGTTCAGATGGCTTAACATCTAGTTCAACACCAATAAGCGAAAAAGAAGTTGATAATTTTGAAAAATCAATAAATGAAAAGAGAGATAAATATCAAGAAATAATGAATAAATATAAAGATTTTTACGAATTAAGAAAGAATCAAGGAAAATCTAAGGAAGAAGCTGATCAAGCAACAAAATTACCGGGAGAATATATTAAAATACTTCAAGTAATTAACTTAGTAAATCAAGGAAAGACTAAATCTTCTTAGATATTGTTATTGCTAATAATTAACTTAGTAAATCAAGGAAAGACTAAATCTTCTTAGATATTGTTATTGCTAAATTGGTAGTAAATTTAATAAATGAGGTCATTGGTTTGTGAGCAAAAAATTGGTTAGCATTATTATTATAGGCTATTTCCTTATGTTCAATTTCTTCTTCACGAAATTTTATTATTTGTTCTTTTAAATTTTGCAGTTGTTTATTGTTTTTGTTAGAATTTTTTTCTTCGTGATTTATATATTCAATTTGTTGTTGATAGTGTTTATCAATAACTTCTTCAACCGCAGTGGTGCAGGTCATTGCTGATTTTTTATTAATTATTGCCGTTAAAAATCCTAGTGCAAAGCCCCCTACTTTCCATATTGGTTGCATTAAGGTTGGGCGAATTTGTTCTTTTTTCATTTCTTCGTCAAAAAAATCAAAATGTTTATTTTCTTGATCTTTCATGTGTTGAATAATTTTTAGTGTATCAAAATCTTTTTTTAATTTTAAAGCCAATATTTGACCATCATAAATAACTTTTGCCCCCATTTCTCCTGCGTGGTTAACGCGAATAATTTCTGAAATTTTATTATTTTTAGGTTCATTCATATTAATTATTTTTTAAAACTGATCTGGCTGCCGATAATTTGGCAATTGGAACTCTGTATGGTGAGCATGAAACATAATTTAAACCAATTTTATGACAAAATTCAATTGATGCTGGATTGCCACCATGTTCACCGCAAATACCTAATTTAATGTCTTTGCGAACTTCTTTACCTTTAGAAGAGGCTATTTTTATTAACTCTCCGACTCCTTCTTGATCTAGCTCGCTGAATGGATCTTTTTCAAGAATCCCCTCTTTTTGATAATGTCCAAGAAAATTTGAAGCATCATCGCGCGATAATCCAAAAGTTGTTTGAGTTAAATCGTTGGTGCCAAAGCTGAAAAATTCTGCTTCTTCAGCTATTTTATCTGCTATTAAGGCGGCTCTAGGAAGTTCTATCATAGTTCCCACCATATAATTTAATTTAATATTCTGTTCACTGCGAACTTCTTTTTCTATGTTAATAATTAATTCTTTCATAATTTTTATTTCATTGCGAGTTGCAACTAAAGGAATCATGATTTCAAGCAATACATCATTCTTGGTTTCTTTTTTTACAATTGAAGCAGCCTCAAAAATTGCTCGAACTTGCATTTGATATATTTCTGGATAAGAAATTCCTAATCTGCAGCCGCGATGACCTAGCATAGGATTTTGCTCTTGTAATTGGTGAGTACGATATTTAACATAATCAATTTCAACATTAGCAACTTTTGCAACTTCTATGATTTCACTTTCTTTGTGAGGAAGAAATTCATGAAGAGGAGGATCTAGTAAGCGAATTGTTACTGGTAGTCCAGACATGATTTTAAATATTTCTACAAAATCATTTCTTTGCATTGGCAATAATTTGGTGAGTGCTATTTTTCTGCCTTCAACGCTTTCAGCAAGAATCATTTCTCGAACAGAAATAATTCTGTTTTCATTAAAAAACATATGTTCAGTTCTGCATAGTCCTATACCCTCGGCGCCAAAATCTCTAGCGGTTTGACAATCTAAAGGAGTTTCTGCGTTAGTTCTAATTTTAAGAGTTCTAATTTCGTCAGACCATTTCATGATGGTTTCAAAGTCGCCTGATAAATTTGGTTTTAAAGTAGGAACACTTCCTAATATTACATCACCATTTGATCCGTTTATTGTGATAATTTCGCCCTCTTTAACTTTGATGCCATTAGCGGTAAAAAATTGTCCATTATTATCAATGTGAAGACCGGAAGCTCCAGAAACGCAAGGTGTTCCCATGCCTCTAGCAACTACTGCTGCGTGAGAAGTCATGCCACCTCTTGCTGTTAATATTCCTTGTGATACATGCATTCCTTTAATATCTTCTGGGCTGGTTTCAATTCTAACTAAAATTACTTTATCACCATTATCACTTCTTCTTTCTGCTTCTTGAGATGAGAAAACAACAATTCCTGATGCAGCTCCTGGAGAGGCGGGAAGACCTTTGGCAATGATTTTTACTTTGGCTTTAGGATCTAGTGTGGGGTGCAATAATTGGTCAAGACTTAGTGGATCAATACGAAGAAGAGCTTCTTGTTTTGTAATTAAATTTTCTTTTACCATATCAACAGCAATTTTTACAGCAGAATGAGCTGTTCTTTTGCCATTGCGAGTTTGTAGCATCCATAATTTTTTATTTTGTACCGTGAACTCAATATCTTGCATATCACGATAATGGTTTTCAAGCTTTTTATATATTGCTTCAAGCTCTTTAAAAACTTCTGGCATAGTTTCTTCCATCGAAGGTAATGTTGATCCTAATTGTTTTTTTCCTTTTATAGTTATTGATTGAGGAGTTCTTATGCCAGCAACAACATCTTCTCCTTGAGCATTTATTAAATATTCACCATATAATTCTTTTTCACCAGTTGAAGGGTTACGAGTAAAAGCAACTCCAGTTGCCGATGTTTCACCCATATTGCCAAAAACCATTGATTGAACATTAACCGCAGTTCCCCACTCTACGGGAATATTATTCAAATTGCGGTAAGTTATAGCCCTGTCATTCATCCAAGATGCAAAAACCGCTTCAATTGCTTTCCATAATTGTTGATTAACATCTTGCGGAAAATCAAATCCTAATTCTTTTTTAATTTCTTGTTTAAATAATAATACTATTTCTTCAAGATGATCAGAGGTTAAATCAGTGTCTGAAGATATTCCAAAATCTTGTTTTTTTTCATCGAGGATAGTTTCAAAAATATAGTGATCAACTCCCAGCACAACATCTGAGTACATTTGTATAAAGCGTCGGTATGAATCAAATGCAAATCTTTTATTATTGCTATTTTTAGCTAATCCTAAAACTGTTTTATCATTTAATCCTAAATTAAGAACGGTGTCCATCATTCCTGGCATTGAAGCGCGAGCTCCAGAGCGAACCGAAAATAATAGTGGATTTTGTTCATCACCAAATTTGGCATTAACTTTTTTTTCAATATTATTTAAAGCTTCTTGAACTTGATTTTTAAGGATATCAGGAAAATTTTTTTTATTTTTATAATATATATCGCAAACTTCAGTGGTTATTGTAAAACCTAGAGGAACGGGTAAACCCATTTTTGACATTTCAGCCAAATTCGCACCTTTGCCCCCAAGTAAATTTTTCATCGAAGCTTCTCCTTCTGCTTTGCCATCTCCGAAGCTGTAAACATATTTTGTAGTTATCATTTTATTTTGAATTTAGGTTTTTTGAGTTAACAAGATTTTTCAACGAAGTATAATAGTACTGTCGCAAATCAACTTTTTTGTTGAAATTTTTACAATTCTAAAATTTTTGAAATCACTTTATCTAGGCAATTACATCAAGGTAAGCTTACATTTCAAAAATTTTATAATCATAAAAAAACTTGATTTATGACAGTGCCATTTTAATCATAGATTCGACTATTTTAGATTAATTAAGAAAAAATAAAATCATTATTTGTTAAAATTAAATCTCCGCTTAATTTAAGCATAAAAGATTTATTTTGGTTAAATATTAAAGTATATTGATCTTCGTATGAATAAATTAGATTATCTGAATCAGAAGCATCATTTATATTGATAATTGAAACGAAATCAAGAGCTGATAAATCAATTTTATCATCACCTTTAGTAAAATCTTGTATTATATCAGTATTATTTATATTTGATTCTTCAAAGTTATTAAAAACAAAATAATCAAATCCTTCTCCTCCTAAAATATTATCTGCACCAAGACCGCCTTCTATAATATCATTTCCTGATTTTCCTTCAAGATAATCATTACCTGATTTACCAATGATATAATTATTTAAATGATCACCAATAATTTCATCATTAAATTGACTGCCAATTATGTTTTCAATATTGATTATTGTGTCTCCTTCGGCTTCACCGTAGTAAGCTGTTTTATTGGTCAAATTAATTTTTACTAAATTTTTAGAATTTTCATAAGTTATAGTATCAATTCCACTTTCCCCGTCTATATAATCAGAACCCTCACCGCCTTCAATTAAATCTGCTCCTTGATATCCTAATATTTTATCATTACCCTCTCCTCCTTTAAGAATATCATCACCATAACCGCCGTTTAAATTATCATCACCAACATCGCCATTAATTGTGTCATTACCATCATTACCCCATAAAATATCATTACCATTATTACCATTTAAAGTAATGTCTCCATAAGAAAATTTAGAGGAAGATAGATCAATAATATCATTGCCATCAAGTCCATTTATAATTTCTATTCCCGATATACGAACTCCGTTTGAAGTGGCATTTTCGGAGATAAAATCATCTAGAAAAATAGCATCATCATCATTAGTCAAATTAATTGTATCGGCGTCACCATTTTTACCATCAAATGTGTCAAAGCTTTTTATTTTATTGTTAATAAATATTTTTTCTTTTGAATAAGAATTTAGTGCATAATAAATTTTCTTGCTGTTTATTTTCCAAATCTCATCTTTTAAAAAAGCAATTATATCATTTTCATTAGAGCCAATAACTATATCAATTTTTCCAATATTAGTTAAAGTATTTTGACCTTTAAAATTATCACTAAAAATAATGTTGTAATCTATATTTTTATTATCTTTAATTTCACTAACAACAATTAATTTAAAAGATCTTTTAGTTTCTAATTGACCATCAGATGCTATAATATCTATATCTAATGAGTTTTGGTTTTGTGAATTTCCTATAATTATAAATTCTAAATTTTCTGCATT
>CAMASZ010000053.1 GCA_945861125.1 Rickettsia typhi
AAGATACTAATAACAAAAGAATAAATAATATTCTCATAATTGTGGTGCCCTCGGCCGGACTTGAACCGGCACTCCCAAAAAGGGCAAGGATTTTAAGTCCTTTGTGTCTACCAATTCCACCACGAGGGCCCTTTAAAACGTATTGGTTACCAACCTTTTTAACGATTTAGGATTTAAGTGCAACTGAAAGTTATTCGGTTTGTAAGTGGTGTATACGGTTTTTATACAACTAAAAGATAACCTAGGTGTCTCAAAGTATAAAAAATTGAAAATATAAAAGAGAAAATTAATTCTATATAAAATAAACTACACTTATGTCTAAATAGGCAATATTTTCTTATATTGTTTCTAATAAAATTTTATTTATAGTTTATAAATTTTTTCACGCAGTAATATAAAATTTTCGAAACTTTTTAGCGTTAGTTCTGTTGGTAAAATAAAAATTGATCTTTTGTCTTTATTATTTTTTAAAATTTTGAAATACCCTTTTTTAATTGTTGTATTTATATAGCTGTGTGATGTTACATATGAACGTTCAATAAATTTCAAAAGTTGACTTTTTGATATTGTTTCATTTTTATAATACGAAATTACCACCTTATGAAGCATCATCCAATGCTGAGGGGAAAGGCTAAAAAAACTTAGAATTGGATCTTTAAACCGATCTATAAAATCTTTTAAAGAAGCCTCTGCGAGCTTTATATGCTTTTGATTATTATTAGCCATATTAGTACACTTCTTTTAAAGAAGTATACTAATATAGTTATTTTTAAGAGGAAATAAATAAATTATTTGGTATTCAGAATTGCATCTAAATCTTGTTTACCAAATTTTGATATATATCCATTGTAAACAGGCTTAACTGCTGTTGCGAAAGAATTGTTATCTACTTTGTTTATCTTCATTCCTTTTTGCTCTAATTGTTTTAAAGAATCTTCAACAATTTTTGTAGTAAGATCAATTTCGTGTGCTTGAAGTGCGGCACCTTCTTTTAAAATTACTTTCTTTTGTTGATCTGTTAATTTATCCCATGTCTTTTTTGACACTACAACAACGCCAGGAGGTCTGAAATGCTGTGTTAAAGAGACAAATTTAGAAACCTCAAAAAATTTGTCATTAAAAATATTTCCTGCAGCGTTTTCAGCTCCGTCTAGGACTCCTTGTTGCAAGGCCGTATACAATTCTCCATATGCCATTGGAACTGCACTACCACCCATTGCATTAATTGTATCAACCATTACAGCACTTTTTATTACTCTTATTTTCAGACCAGATAGATCCGCAGGTTTGTTAATAGGTCTTTTTGAATTAAAAACATGTCTATCACCATTGTCAAACCAGGCAATTAGCACCATTCCTTTTTTTTCTAACATCTTTGAATATTTTTGACCTATAGGTCCGCTTAATACTTTTTTGAAATGATCTGTATTTTTAAAAACGTATGGCAAACTAAAAATATCAAACTCACCAATAAAACTTCCAATTGGACCAGTTGAAACTTGGGCCATCTGTATAGTACCCTGTTCTAATCCCTCTATATATTCTCTTTCATCATTACCTAATTGCGCTCCGGAGAAAACTTTAAATTCAATTCCAATATTCTGTTTGTTAACTCGTTCCGCAAACCAATTTAATGCAACGTTATGGTGATGGGAAGGTCCAGAGACTGAGGCAATTCTAATTAATGTCTGGGAAAAAGAATTGCTTGATAAATTTATTATTATAAAAAAAATTATCACACTTAACTTTATGCAGTAGTTTTTCATGTTATTTTTTTTTAAAGTTATTAGTTAATATATTTAATTAATATATATAATTTTTTTTATATTTTTTCAATCGGTATTTTATTTAAGAATTGCCCAATCATTTTTTTCTTCTAGTATAAGTTGATTTAATGAGTTTGATCCAGAATCTGTAACCAAAACAACCTGCTCCACTCTTAATCCTGAATTTTCTACATCGTGAAGATCAAGCTTTATTGCCAATGTCATTCCAGCTTCTAAAATGAAATCACTAATCTTACTTAAATCTGGAGCCTCAACTACATCTAAACCTACTCCATGACCCAATCCTCGAGTACCTGAGACATAAGGTGAAAAACTTGGTTCAAAACCTGTTGGTTTTAATAAATTATAAAATTGGTCATGAATACTTGAGGCTTTATTATTAGCTTTAATGTTCTTAATAACTTCTTTTAAAAATTGATGAGACATTTCTAAAGCTTCAATTTTTTTTTTAGATGCCCCACTCATTAAAAAAGTAACTCCACCATCATTACAATAATTTTCAATTGTTGGATTAAAATCTACCATTACAAACTCTCCTTTATTAATTTCTTTATTGGTAGCCCTCCATGCTGGAAATTTTGTATTATAACCAGACATAACGACTGTTGCAGATCCTAAGTCAGCTCCTAATTTTCTTCCAAAAAAATCTGCATACGCAACAACTTGTTGCTCAGTCATACCAATTTTAATTTCATCTCTTAACTGTCTTAAAACTTGATCATTAATTTTCGCTGCTTGCTTCATAAGCTTTACTTCTTTTTCAGTTTTAATTTTTCTAAGATCATTTAAAATACTAGTCTGAATACTAAAATTAACATCTGGCATAGCCTCACTTATCAAATCTCTTAAATAAAATGGCATTAGGTGTTCGCCTGCTAAACCAATCGCTAAATTTTTTTTATTATTTTTTTTTAATATTTCAAATATTTCAGTTTCAAATTTATTATGTTGTAAAATATTTTTGATCCACACAGTTTCTTTTGCACTATAGTAATTTAATCTTCCTACAACTAAGATGGGGTCATTATCTTTTATTAGTATTAAAGTTTGAGGAGACTCTTCAATTACATTGATTGGTTTATAACCTGTAAAATATGTACAATAACCAGACCTATACTCATCAGAATATATTATTATACCATCTAAATTTTTTCTTTTGATAATTTTTCTTAATTCCAAAAGTCTTTTTTCAAAATCATTATTATTTAATATATTAGTCATGATTAGAGTGGTATTTTAAATTTAATGATTATATATAATACTTAAATCAACTTTATGCAATATTTAAAAAAATTTATAATAAACTCACAGTTGCAAGAAAAAAATACAAACTTTTTTTTTAGTAAAGTTTTCGGACCCGTAATTGCAATTATTTTTTTTGTAATGATAATTGTAGGCACCCTTCAAATTTTTCTTCGATATTTTTTTAATATTTCTTTAAGTTGGTCGAATGAAATCTTAATTTTTTCTTTTATATGGATTACTTATTTATCTATTACAATCGCCTTATCAAAAAAACTACATTTAGGTGTAGATATGATAACGAACTTATTTCCAAACTCAGTGCAATTGAAAATAAAATTATTCTCTAATATACTTATAATTATTTTTTGTATTATTATTTTTTTTTCATCTATCCCTTTAATTAAGGCAAATTTTTTTCAATTTTCTCCTTCGTTAGGAATAAGAATGTCTTATATATATGCTTCAATTCCAACATCAATGTTATCAATGGCTTTTATAACTTTTAATGAAATTGTTAAAAATAAAAAGGAATAATTAAATATGCTAATTGCTTTATTTGTAATTTTTTTGATTTTACTATTCATCAATGTACCCGTTGGAATAGCTATTGGCTTATCCTCCGTTGCCACTTTATATTTTTTTTCTGATGTTCCATTGAATACTGTGATTACAAGAATGTATTCCGGAGTAGATTCTTTTACTTTATTATCAATACCTTTTTTTATTCTTGCAGGTGAATTAATGAATGAAAGTGGAATAACAGATAAAATAGTTTCATTTGCAAAATCTTTAGTCGGCCATATAAAAGGTGGTCTAGCGCATGTTACAGTTGTAACAAGTATGTTGTTTTCAGGAATCTCTGGATCTGCAACTGCTGATGCTTCTGCAGTTGGATCAGTCCTTATACCTGCAATGAAAAAAGATGGAATAGATTCAGAGTTTGCGGTAGCAGTTACTGCAAGCTCTTCTGCAATTGGACCTATTATACCACCAAGTATTTTAATGATTATTTATGGTTCAGTTGCAAATGTATCTATAGCTAAATTATTTTTAGGAGGCATATTACCTGGAATTCTAATTGGTTTATCATTAATGATAGTAGTTTATTATTACGCAAATAAGAGAAATTACAAAGCTGAAAAGAGAGCAAACTTAAAAATTATAATTAATTCCTTTCTAAATTCTTCTTTAGCATTATTTATGCCTATAATTATATTGGGCGGAATCTTTTCTGGAATTTTTACTAGTACAGAGGCCAGTATAGTTGCAGTTGTATACGCAATAATAATAGGTCTTTTTGTCACTAAAAAAATTGAATTTTGTGATCTTGGCAGAATTTTTGTTAAGTCTGCAGTCACATCGTCTACTGCAATGTTAATTATTGCTACGTCGAGTATTTTTGCTTGGATACTCGCTTGGGAAAGTCTTGGAGAAATTGGTTTAAATTACTTAAGTTCCTTAACCAGCAATCCTCAAACGATAATAATATTAATTCTTCTTTTTGTATTAGTTTTAGGTTTTTTTATAGATGGAATCCCTGTTTTAATAATTTTGGCACCTGTTGTTATTCCAGTCATTAACTCATTTGGAATAGATCCAATCTATTTTGGAGTTTTATTAGTTATCTCAATTGTTTTAGGCTCGGTAACTCCACCCGTTGGAGTTTTAATATTCATTTGTTGTTCAATTGCAAATACATCCGTGTCGAAAACATTCTGGATTTTATGGCCTTTTTGCTTTGCAATGACTTTTGTTTTATTTTTATGTGTTTATTTTCCATCTTTAGTTACTATATTTTACAAATAAAAATTACTACTTTATTATAAAATTTAAATAATTAAATTATATTAAACTTTGAAAAAAAAAATTTTAATTACTGGTGCAGCAGGAAACTTAGGGGGAAGACTATTTAATATCCTTAGTAAAAAATATTTTGTTATAGGGACTGACATAAAAAGAAGCAATAAAAATTTCAAAAATTCAAAATTTATTTTGTGTGATCTTAAAAATTATAAAAAAGTATTAAAAATTACAAAAAAAATTTATGCTATTGTACATTTTGGTTCAATACCTGTTGAGGATACATTTAAAAATATTTTAAATAATAATATTTTAGCAACTTATAATGTTTTTGAGGCTGCTAGAATAAATAAAGTTAAAAAAATTATATTTGCTAGTTCCAATCATGTTGTTGGTTTTTACAAAAGAAAAATATTTCTTGATGAAAAATGTATGCAGAGACCAGATACAAATTATGGTTTAAGCAAATGTTTTGGTGAAAATATCGCAAGATTGTATGCAGATAAATTTAATATTAAGGGATTTTGTATTAGAATTGGATCTTGCTTAGATAAACCAACTGATAGACGTCATTTAAGTACATGGATAAGCCCTAATGATTTGGTTCAACTAGTTGATATTGGAATATCAAAAAAATATCATTTTGAAATTGTTTATGGAATTTCCAATAATAATCGATCTTGGTGGAATAATAAAACGGCTTTTAAATTAGGTTACAAGCCCAAAGATTACGCTGAAAATTATTCAAATAAAAGTCTTAGTAGAAATGAACATGTGAGCAAAATAGCTTTGAGGTTTCAAGGTGGAGTTTTTGTATCTAACGGATTCAAGGGGATTATAGACGATATAAAATAATTTATGTCTATAAAAATAAATAATGCAGAAGCAATTCCATTAAAGATTCCATTTTCAATTGGTTTTAATAAAACTGCAAAATCCGGCGGTCTTGATTGGCCTGCTTTGGAGATTCTTTTAATTAAAATTGAAAGTTCCGAAGGTATTGTCGGTTGGGGTGAAATTTTTAATTATAGTAGCCAATTTGCAGCTTTATCAGCTTTTAACTCAATGATCAGACCTCTTATTTTAAAAAGAAAAATTGAAAGTATTCCAGATTTTTTAATGGAATTACAAAAAACCATACATATATTTGGAAGGTATGGAATTGTAATGCATTGCTTTTCTGGACTAGATATCGCTCTCTATGACATAGAGGCTAAACAAAAAAAATTGCCTCTTTATAAACATTTAAATTCTAATTCCAAAAAAACTAAGCTTAATGGTTATGCGAGTTTATATCGTTACGCAGATCCTGAAATCGTAAAAGATAAATGTTTAGAGTCCATAAAACATGGATACAAATATATTAAATTACATGAAATTAATGAACAAGAAGTCAAAGCGGCTAGAGATGCAATAGGAGACCAAATTCCTCTAATGTTAGATGTAAACTGTTCATGGGATTACAAAAGCGCTTTAAATATTAGCAAAAAATTAAAAAAATATAATCTTTATTTTTTAGAAGAACCAATATTTCCTCCAGAAGATTTTGAAACTTTATTTAAATTGAAATCAAAAATAAGAATACCGTTAGCAGCTGGCGAAAATTGTTATACAGCTTATCAATTTAATCAGATGATTAAATATAAAGCTATTGATTATGTGCAACCAAGTGTAACTAAAGTGGGTGGAATTACAGAATTTATTAAAATAATAAAATTAACAAATAAGAATAAATTAAAGCTGATGCCACACTCTCCTTACTTTGGACCCGGTTGGTTAGCCAATTTACATTTAATAACAGCTTTTTGTCCTTCAGCACTAGTTGAGCGCTTATATGTTTATGAAGAGGCAAGTTTATATAAAGATTCTACCAATCCAGCTAAGGGAATGTTTTCTGTTCCCGATGATATCGGGCTTGGTTTAAATCCAAACCTAGATGTGATAAAAACATATAAAGTTAATTATTAATTTATGAATCAAAAAATTAATTTGTTCAAAAAAAACATTAAAAATAAAAAAAAACAAGTTGGGATTTGGAATACATTATGTAGCAATATAGTAGCAGATTCTTTGTCTGGATCAGATTATGATTGGGTAGTTATAGATATGGAACATGCGCCAAACAATTATCAATCTGTGCTTAGTCAACTGCAAGCGTATCAATCATCTAATATAACAACAATTGTAAGACCAATCTGGAATGACTCTGTTTTTATAAAACCTATTCTTGATATGGGTCCACAAGGAATTTTATTTCCTATGATTCAAAATAAAGAACAAGCTGAAAAGGCAGTTTCATCTGTTAATTATCCTCCTGTAGGAATAAGAGGTGTTTCATTAGCGCATAGAGCTAATAATTACGGAAGAGATAAAGATTATTTTAAAAATTTTACTGAAAATTTTTCTATAATTTTGCAATTAGAAACTAAAGAAGCATTATTAAATATAAAAGAGATTGCTTCTGTTAAAGGAGTTGATGGCATTTTTTTTGGTCCTGCAGATTTATCTGCAGATTATGGAATATTAGGAAATACAACTGATAAAAATTTGTGGGAAAATATACAAAATTGCTTAAAAATCTTACAAGACTTAGGTAAACCAGCTGGCACTTTAGTAGGAGACCCTGACTTTGCTATAGAGTTATTTGAAAAAGGTTTTACTTTTGTTGCATGTAGCTCAGATCAAAATATTTTAGTTAAAAATGCAGATTTACAAATAAAAAAGATTAAATCTTCACTTACTTAATTTTCTTTTAAACTCAAGTAAATCTTCCAATGTGGATTTTTTTTGCGCGGGTTGTCTTAATAAAAATGCAGGATGAAAAGTAGTTAAAATATCAAAATAGGAATTAATAATTTTTATATTTTTCCATTTACCTCTTACTACGCT
>CAMASZ010000054.1 GCA_945861125.1 Rickettsia typhi
CAAGAAGCTCATGAAGCAATTCGTCCCACAGATTTTTCATTTGATCCAGATAAAATTAAAAATTCACTCGAAAGAGATTATTATTTACTGTATGATTTAATATGGAAAAGAATGCTTGCTTCGCAAATGTCTGATGCGATTTTTGATCAGGTAATAGCAGAAGTAACTACTAATCCATATTATGCTAAAGCTAAAGCGGTTGGTTCGGTATTAAAGTTTGATGGTTTTTACAAGGTATATAGAGAAAGTAATGATGATGATAACAATTCTAATAATGAAGATGACAGTAAGCAGATTTTACCAGAATTAAAAGAGCAAGAAAATTTAACATTAATTAATGTCAATCCAGATCAGCATTTTACTGAGCCCCCACCGAGATACTCTGAAGCTAGTTTAGTTAAGAAGTTGGAGGAATTAGGAATTGGTCGTCCCTCAACATATGCCTCAATAATTTCTGTCTTACAAGATAGGGGTTATGTCAAGATTGATAAAAAAAGATTTTTTCCAGAAGAGAGGGGTAGAATAGTTACAACTTTTCTTAAAGAATTTTTTCTAAAATATGTTGAATATGATTATACCGCTAATTTAGAAGATGAATTAGATGTTATTTCTAATGGCAAAATGGAGTGGAGAAATTTCCTTAAAAATTTTTGGAATGACTTTAGCTCTGATACTTCAAACATAATGAATAAACCATTCTCTGAGGTATTAGAAGTCTTAAATCAAAAATTCGGTGAGCATATTTTTGGTCGAGATGAAAAAGGAAATTTAAATAATAAATGCCCTAGTTGTGGAACTGGTGTTCTTGGATTAAGGATAGGTAAATTTGGATCATTTATTGGTTGCTCAAATTATCCCGAATGCAAACATACTATGCAAATTTTTGGTGATGAAAGCTCTGATGATAATTCTGAAAATAAATCTAGTTTTGAACCAAGAAATCTTGGTATTGATCCAAAAACTGGATATGAAATATTTGTAAAGCTAGGTCCATATGGACCATATCTTGAACTTGTTGGAAGTGAAATTGAAAGTAAAAATGATGAAAATATCAATAAATCTGAAAAAAAATCTTCAAAAAAAGCTGGTGCAAAAAAACCAAAAAGAATATCAATTCCAAAAAATATTGACATAAATCAAATTGAACTGGAATATGCATCAAAATTATTAACCCTTCCTAGAGAAGTTGGAATTCACCCCGATACTGGACAAAAAATTGTTGCTAATATTGGTCCATTTGGACCTTATTTGCTTCATGATAAAAAATTTACTTCCGTGAAAGAAGACAATATAATTGAGATAGGTTTAAATAGAGCTGTAGATTTAATAGCTGATTCAGCTCAAAAAAAAGAAAATAAACAAAATTATCGTCAAAACAAAAAAAACAAAACTAGTAACGATAAGTAAATGAAAGAGAAAGCTAAACTGATACAGCAAAAACTCAAAGAAAAAGTTCTTGATGAAGAGTTGATTGCCCTAATAGAGCAAAGTACTAATCCATCTTTTTTATGTGAAAGCAAATTAAATGTCCCAAATTATTTGTACATTACATATGTAAATAAAAAATTTACTGATTTTTTTTCGATAAAAGATTTTCTGATTATTGGAAAAAACTATGACTTTTTATTTTCATCAATAGATATAGACAAGCAAATTGAAGATAAAAGCGAATATATCAGGTTAATCGAATCAATAAAAAATAAAAAACAAGTCAGTGTTGAAATATTCATTCCGGCTTATAGTCAGAAATTTAAAATAAGCTATACCCCTTATTTTATTGGTAAAAATATTTATTCTGAAAATTATGCAGTTTTTACCTTTGAACCAATCAAGATAAGCAATGATTCAACTGAGTTTGCTGAAAGAGTTAGCAAAAGTAATATAATTTTGTTAAAAAATCTTGAAAGAACTCTTAGAATTGAGAGGTTACTTAGAGAGGTTGCGAACCTAATATTATCAGATGTTAAAGTAGAAGATATAGCAAGAGATATTTCTAAAATCTTATATGATTATCTAAAATGCGATCGAATTATTGTTCATGATTACAATAATGGTAAAACTAATTTCTTCATTGAGTATTGCGATAAAAATACAAAAAAAATTTTGGATGATAAAAATAATCAACATCAATTAAAAAAAGCTGAGAGATACGTAAATTTTCATAATTACTTTTATCAAAAAGTGGGTAATAAAAGTAATAAATCCTCGCTTTACATAATAAACAACACTTTAAATGATAACAATCTTATTGAAATTAGAGATTTATTTGAAGAGTTAAATATTCACTCCCAGATTGCAGTTACAACAAGTTTTTCTAATAAAATTAATGGCGGTATATATATTCATCAATCAGAACAAAGAATTTGGCTTGAAGAAGAGATTGAGTTAATAGAAGCCGTTGCTGAGCAATTCTCTATTGCTATTGATAGATCATATTATGTTGAAAAAATTCTCACAACTAATCATGCGCTAATGGAAAAAACCATGCAATTAAAAGAAAGTTTAAGTCATGAGCAGGAAATGAGAAAAATTCAAAATGAGTTTATTGCCTTAGTTTCGCATGAATTTAAAACTCCATTGCAAATAATAGACGGAACAAGAGAACTTCTGCAAAGAAAAAGTAAACATTCCAAGATTGATAATGATTTATTAGAAAAAAATTTAGAAAAGATAAAATATGGCGTTGATAGAATGAATGGCTTGATAATCAGTACGCTTAACTTGGCTAAATTAGAGAGTGATTCGGGAAATATTAGGGTAGAAATTGAGAAGATTGATGTTATTAATTTAGTAAAAGATATTTTATATAAAAATATATCTCTTGCTCAAAATAAAAATATTGAAATCATATCAAGATTTTCAGATATACCAGAATATATTTTTAGTGATAAAAAATTTTTAGAGCATATCGTAACCAATGTAATATCTAACTCTATTAAATATTCTCGCAGTGATTCAATGGTAAAGGTAATTCTCAAGGCTAATAAAGAAAATATAGCCATAAGAGTCATAGATTTTGGAATAGGAATACCAAAATCTGATATTAATAATATTGGAAATAAATTTTTCCGTGCAACTAATTCAATTTCTATATCTGGAACTGGAATTGGACTTTACTTAACTAAATATTTTATAGAACTTTTAAATGGTTCATTTTCAATTAAAAGTGAACAAAATATTGGTACTACAGTAACCATAATAATTCCACTAAGTAAATAAACAAATATCCACTGTTATAAAAGAAGTTATAATATGAATAATTATATCAAATATTTAATAATTTTTGTTTCAATACCATCTTTTGCTTTTGCAAATAAAATAAAAAATTATCCGAATTTATCTGGTGACATTCTGTATCAAGTTCAAGCTGATAGAATAATCTCTTCTAGAAAAAGGGGTATATCTACAAATAATGCATTTATTTACATTCAGCCAAATTTTGATCTAAAGTTTAACTATAATTGGTCAGCTAAAACTCAGTGGAGATTGCAACCGAACAACGTTTTAACAACTAGAGATCAAAACTTCCCAGAGCGATATAGAACTTTACTTAGTGATGATAGGGGTTTGAATATTAATGATTCTGCACTTATTATTGAAGAATTAAAAATTAACTTTCAAAATGAGGATATGCAGTTTTCTGCGGGAAAATTTGATCCTTCATTTGGAACTGCTCATCGAAAATCAAAAAGAATTGGTGTTTTTGCTTCTCAGTTTGCAGAAGATTATAATTTAAGAGAAAAATTGGGTGCAAATATTGTTGCTATTCTAGAAAATAGTCAAATTGGTTTTAGCACCTTCTTTAATGATACAACTGGCTTAAGCAAAAGTGCGATAAATAATAGGGGTAGGGCAAGCAATAAAAGTCTGGCTGGAAGTACTTCATCTTTATCTTCATACTCTGTGTTTATTGAGGGTGAAAAACTTATTGGAATAAAGAATTTATTTTATAATTTTGGATATCGTAGTTTGGGGGTTGAAAGTGGATATGAAGGAAAAAGGGAATCCGCATATGTAATTGGTTCAGAATATTTATACAAATTAGGCACTCAAACTTCTTTAATTCCTTTTTTTGAAACAGTTTCTTTTAACAATTTTAATGGTGAAAGCGGTAGAAGGGCCATATATAATACCTTAGCTTTAATTGGAAAGTATGGAAGTTGGACGGCTAGCTCTTCGATGGTAAATAGATATTCAAAAAATTCAGCATCGCAAAGATTAAATTTTAATGATCGACAATTACAGTTTTCAATTGGATATAAATTTACTAATAACTTAACAATTGATGTCAGTAGGGCTGATATTAAAGAAGATAGATATAGTGCTGCATTATTTGGAATGACTATCAGTTATGTTACTAAATTTTAGATTTGGCTAAAAATTAATTTTTATTAAGAATTTTCATTAATCGATTTTTTTAAAGAGGAAAGTTTTTTATTATTAGAAATTCCTTCTAATTTCAATAATATTTTACCATTTTTATCAAGTAACAGCACATAAATCCTGTCACCTCTCATTGACATAATATTGAAAAACTTGTCGCGATCCGTATAAACGGTTATTGTTCTCTGTCTTGCTATAGAATCAGTTATTCCAAAGCGCATGCCATTATTTACCCATCTTCTTGAGAAATTTCCAAGTTTATAAATTAGAGGCACTTCATAGAATTTCACATTTTGATTTGTTTTTATAATTTTTTCAATTTCTGGAATCCAAGTATTTATTGCTTCTTGATGTTCTCTTTCAAAGCCAATAGCAATAATGTTTAAAGCGCCTTCAAATGACTGAGGAATTTCGCGCTTTTTTCCTTCTAAATCAATACCGATAAGATTTGGAAAAAAATTCTTTTCATTTTCTTTGATTTCTGAAATTTCACCAGATCCTATGAAGCATGATTGCATTGACATTAGTATTATTATAGAGGTAAAAATTTTTGTTATTTTCATATTATAGATTAAAAAAGTTATTTTTTAAATTTATTAATTCAAGACAAGCTTTTACTGCAAATCCACCTTTATTTTTTTTATTTGGATTTGCTCTTTCTAGAGCTTGTGATTCATTATCAACAGTGAGAATTGCATTAGTAATAATTATATTCATTTTACAAGATAAATAACTTAAACTTCTAGCACTTTCATTGCATACAATATCATAATGAGAAGTTTCTCCTTTAATAACGCATCCAAGGGCAACATAACCATCGTATTTTTTTTTGCTTGCTTGAGCTAAAGATACAACGGTAGGAATTTCAAGGGCTCCAAGAACTTCAACTGTATCATAGTCTATTTTATTTTTTTTTAACTCTTTTTTTGCGCCTTCAAGAAGCATTTTGGAGATATTTTTGTAATATACTGCTTGTATTAGAAGAATTTTTTTCATTATAGAAAAATGTTTGTTAAAAAACTTTTGAGAATTTAAATTATAGATTGAGTTTGTATAATACCAAATCCAATCTTTAAATCAAATTAAAGTTAATAATTAGCAGTTTTCTTATGATAAATTTAGTAAATTATTTTTTATTTTTATTTTTTTTGTGGCTAATATTTATGGTTATGGGTCATAATTTTTCAGTCTCTTTTGCAATTATTGGTGCAATATTTTCTTTTTTAATTTCTTTAATTAGTTATCGCTTTAATTTAATTAATAAAAAAAGTGAATTATTATTTCTTAGTTTTGGATTTCATCGCCATTTCTTTAAATTATATTTTAAGAATTTTTATAGTTCTTTGATTTTGATTATAAACATAGTATTGGGAAAAAAAAATATAAATCCCGTGGTTTACAAGCTATTAATTGATGATGGTAATAAAATTTTTAATCCATCATCACTGATTTCAACAATAAATATGAATACGGGTTTACTGGTTATTTTTAATGAGAACAATTTACTATTGGTCCACGCTTTAAATGATGAATATCTTAGTAATTTTAATTTTTCTGCAAATATAGCTAAATTAAATAATTTAAATGATGATAAACTAGTTTAAAATGTCAGAGATAATAGAAAAAATAATAAAATTAAAACAACAGATAGCTAAATATGATGAAGCATATCATACCAATGATTCTCCACTAATTTCTGATGCTCAATATGATGAAATAAAGAAAAAATTAATCGAATATGAAAAACTTTATCCAGAGCTTTTTAAAGAGCAAACAGTGGGTGGAAAAACTTTAGATATTTTTAAAAAAATTAAGCATTCAAAGCCAATGCTTTCTCTTGCTAACGCTTTTAATAGAGAAGATATTGATGATTTTATTGAAAGATTATCGCGTTTTTTGGGTATCGAAAAAAGTCAAAATACTCAAAATGATTTATTTAGTAATAATCAGGTAATTGAAATTTTTGCAGAGGTTAAAATAGATGGATTATCATTTTCAGCTCGTTATGAAAATGGAAAATTAGTTTATTGTTCAACTAGAGGAGATGGTATTGAAGGAGAAGATGTTACTGAAAATATAAAAACAATTGATAGTTTTCCAACTATTCTCAAGGTTTCTAATCCTCCTAGGGTTCTAGAGGTAAGAGGTGAAATTTATATGAATAAAAAAGATTTTGAGGAATTAAATAAAAAACAAGAAGAAAAAAATGCCAAAATTTTTGCCAATCCAAGAAATGCCGCTGCTGGATCTTTAAGGCAATTAGATCCATCTATTACATCACAAAGAAAGCTTAGCTATTTTGCATATTCCATAGGTGAGTTTTCCAATGATTTTACTTGTAGCTCTCAGAGTGATTTTCATAGAAAACTAAAAGAATATGGTTTTACTGTCGAGCCTAACTCAAAAATATGTAATTCAATAGATGAAATGATCGATCATCATCAAAAAATAGCAGATATTAGATATAAATTAGATTATGATTTAGATGGATTAGTTTATAAAGTTAATAGCTTTAGCTTACAAAATAGACTGGGATATATTGCAAAAAGCCCTCGCTATGCCATTGCTCATAAATTTCCCTCTGAAAAAGCTAAAACAATTATTGAAGATATAATAATTCAAGTTGGTAGAACAGGGGTACTTACTCCAGTTGCTATTTTAAAGCCAGTAAATATCGGTGGCGTAGTTGTTTCAAGGGCAACATTACATAATCAAGATGAAATCGCTAGAAAGGATATTCGTATTAATGATCTAGTTTTAATTCAGAGAGCCGGAGATGTTATTCCTCAAGTTGTAGAAGTTGAGTTTAATCATAGAAACTTTGATTCTAAACCTTTTATATTTCCCGATAACTGTCCGGTTTGTAATTCTAAAATAGTTAAAAATGACGAGGATGTTGCGTTAAGATGTAGTGGTGGTTTGGGTTGCGAAGCGCAACTAAAAGAAACGCTAAAACACTTTGTTTGTAAAGATGCCTTTGATATTAATGGTTTAGGTAAAAAACAAATCGAAAATTTTTTTATTGAAGGTAGAATAAAAAGTTTTGCTGATATTTTTAAATTAGAAGAAAATGATAAAATAGATAATAACTCACTTAGAAATAAGAGTGGATGGGGAGATAAGTCAGTTGATAATTTATTTTTTGCAATAAATCAAAAAAGAACAATTTCTTTGGAAAAATTTATTTATGCAATTGGTATAAGACACGTTGGAGAATCAATTGCGAAGCTTATAGCTGGTCATTTTAGACATTATGATAATTTTTTTAGTTTCATGCTAAAATATTCAAAATATAG
>CAMASZ010000055.1 GCA_945861125.1 Rickettsia typhi
AAGTGCATAGGCACATGTCCAGGACCTTCTATCATTACTTGACAATCATGCTTCCAAGCCACTTTAGTAAGCTCTCCAAGTGTTTTTAATTCTGCAAATTGAGCCTCATCATTGGCATCGTTAATTGATCCAGGACGAAGACCGTCGCCCAATGAAAAACTTACATCATATTGCTTCAATATTTCGCAGATTTCTTCAAAATTAGTATAAAGAAAATTTTCTTTATGATGAGCTAGGCACCATTTTGCCATTATTGCTCCACCGCGAGAAACTATGCCAGTGGTTCGGTTGGCTGTTAAAGGTATAAAATGAAGAAGTACTCCGGCATGAATTGTAAAGTAATCAACTCCTTGTTCGCATTGTTCAATTAAGGTATCACGATATATTTTCCAATTTAAATCTTCAGCAATTCCGCCAACTTTTTCTAAGGCTTGATAAATAGGAACCGTTCCAACTGGTACAGGACAATTGCGAATAATCCATTCACGAATATTGTGAATATTGTTACCAGTTGACAGATCCATTAATGTATCGGCGCCAAAGCGAGTTGCCCAAATCATTTTTTCAACTTCTTCTTCTACTGAAGAAAAAATTGCAGAATTGCCAATATTAGCATTGATCTTAACTAAAAAATTACGACCAATTATCATTGGCTCTGATTCGGGATGATTTATATTTGCTGGAATAATGGCCCGACCAGATGCAACCTCACTACGAACGAATTCAGCTGTAATAAATTTTGGCTGTATTGAGCAGAAGGGTTCGCCACGATAATTTTCTGATAATTTATTAACTTCTATTTCTTCGCGAGCCATATTTTCTCTGATAGCGATATATTCCATTTCTTTGGTAATTATGCCTGCCCGAGCATAAGCTAATTGAGTTGGAGTTTTGCCGGTTTTGGCCCGAAATGGTTTAAAATCTTTCAAATCAAAGGCGGGAGCTTTATTGTTTTGAATAGTATTGGATTTAGATTCTTTTTCATGAATTTTATATCCATCATAACATTCAACATCATTGCGTTGCTTTATCCACTCCAAACGAAGTTTTGGTAAACCATTGCTTAATTCAATTTTATCATAATGATCTTTGTCGGTATAAATTCCTGAACTATCATAAGTTATAAAGCTTTTATTTTGAGAATTTTTTGAAAGATTAATTTTTCTCATCGCAACTTTGACGTCATCGAAATTTTTACTTTTTACATATATTTTTTCAGAGGCCGGAAAAGCTCCTAAAGTAATTTTATTATTGATCATATAATTTTTTTCTTAATTGAATAATTTTGTAAAACATTGTAATAAAGCATGCAAGCAAAAAGGAAAGTAGCATAGTAATTAGAGTGTCGCTAACAAAATGAGCTCCTTTTAATATTTGGTAAAGTCCAATTATCCAACCAAATAAAGTTGCCAACAAAAAAGAGATAATTTTTTGATGATAGCTCTTAAGAGCAAAAAATAAAATATAAAAAGCGAATGCACTGGTTACATGTCCAGCAGGAAAGCACTTCCCTTTTTTTTCTTGAACAAAGTTAGTAGGATAAGAGTCGAATATTTTAATATATGGTTTATTGCCACCATATATTTCTAGTTGAGATGGGCAGTAGGTATTGGTGAATTTTTTAACATTTCCAGCGATCATAGGAATGAACGATAAACCTAGAAAAATCAGCAATATTTGATGACGATATTTATAAAATTTATGGTTCTTTTTTTTAAAAGAAAATATTGATAATGCAAAAAAAGCTAGGATATTGAGTGAAATAATAATTTTTGGAATTTTGTAAAAAATAATTTTTTTTATAATTTCATCTCTATCAACTACCCATTTTTCAGTAACAAAATTAAAGAAATTATTTTGTATTATTATATCAAGATTGAATATATGAAATAAAATCAGGAAAACAGTTATTAATGCTGTAGTTAATAGTAAAATTAAGCCATATTCAATTATTTCTTGATGTTTATTTTGACGATTCATTTAATTGGAAATTTTTTAATTTTTGATTTTTAAAATTATCACTAGCAACTTTGTAATAAGCAATCGCCAAATCTAAATCTTGTGCTGAGAAGTTTTTGGTAATTATTTCCTGTGAGCCATCCCAGCCATATTTTATTAAATTAACATCAAAAACTTTTAGTTCTTTTTTGAGTTTTAATAAATATAGCTTTTCATCTTTAAAATAACCTAGATCTGAGTATGTGCTAACGAAGGATCTTTCATAAAATTTATTATGATTCTTTAATACGTCGGCACCAAAAAACTTAGAGTCATAAGATAGATTTAGAATTCCCAGCAATGTAGGGGCGATATCAATTTGACTAATATTTTTTGAAAAAGTTCTTGGTGTAATTATATTTGGGGCATAAAAAATTGCAGGAATCTGATAGCGCCACAAAGGGACATCTGTTCTACCAGAAGATCCCGCACAGTGGTCGGCCACAAAAACAAAAATTGTATTTTTAAACCAAGGCTTTGTAGCGGATTTTTTTATTAACTCACCAATTGCATAATCAGAATATTTTACCGCTCCATTACGACCGGTTTTTGAAGGTATATCAATTTTTCCTTCTGGATAAGTATAGGGACGATGATTTGAGGTGGTCATAACAAAATTAAAAAAAGGTTTATTTTTTCTATAGGATTTATCTGCTTCGCTAATTGTTTTATTGTATAAATCTTCGTCAGAAACCCCCCAAACATTTGCAAAAGAAATTTCGTTTTCATTAAATTTTGGACGATCAATAATTTCAAAGCCATTATTCTCAAAGAAATAACTCATATTGTCAAAATAACCATTGCCACCGTAAATAAATTTTGCTTCATAACCCCTATCTCTCAGTGGAGTTGATATGTTAAATAGGTTTTCATTATTTGGTCGTCGAACAATTGAGTTGCCAGGTGTAGGGGGGATAGAAAGCACTATAGCTTCTAAACCTCTTACAGTTCTAGTTCCAGTTGCTTTTAGATTGGTAAAAAATAAACCTTTATTTGCTAAAGAATCAAGATTTGGTGTAAGATTTTCTTTGTTGCCAAAATGGCTCATGAAGTTGGCACTAAGACTTTCTATTGTTACAAGAATTATGTTGTATTGTTTTTCAGGGCCATAATTAGAAATTCGACGATAAATATTTTCATCATCAATAAATTTAATATTTTTTTCTTGCCTAGAAATTAATTCTCTTAATTTTTTATTTGCCTCTTTTGTATCTAGTGATAAGTAAAATTTTTCATATTCAATTTCATTATTTCTAAATGCTGAAAAAAATTGGTAAATTCCGTTTTGTGATAGAGATTTGTTGTAGTTATTAGAGAATAGTTTTTCAAATTTAATGTTATCAATAAAAAATAAATCCATTGCCAAAATAAAAAGAATAATTGATAAGGTGAATAACTTAGATTTGATGTTGTTATATTTAAATCCAATAATCCTTTTTGAGCTAATAGCGTAAATAAAGTAGCTAATTATTAGAATGCAAGATATAAGAAGTGGCATTGGATATGATTCAAAAATATTGCCAACAACTTCTTGGGTATATATTAAATAGTCTACAGCAATAAAATTAAAACGTTCTTGAAATTCATCAAAAAAAATTATTTCTGCGAAAACTGAAAAAATAATAATATTTAAAAAAGCAAAGTATATTGCTTTTAAAAAAACTTTATGCAGTTTTGAGTTAAAAAATGCTCTTGGGGTCAGTAAAAAATATAATAGAGGTAGTATTGAAAAATAACAAATTGCAATAAAATCAAATAACAGGCCAATTGCAAATATTTTTATTACTTCGTTAAAATTTTTATTGATTTCATCTAAGTAATTAATAAAAAGACCAACTCTTAATAACAATGAAACAGAGATAAATACAATAAATATATTGGCCCAAGATCCTCTTGCAAATTGGTTTAGATATTTCATTTATTTTATTTTTTTGATTTTATATCTGGTTTGGTTTTAAACATTTCAAGCATTCGCCAGGTAATAAAAAAACCGCCAAATATGTTTATTGAAGCAATAATTATTGCAATAAAGCTCAATAAGGCCACAAAAGAAAAGGTTTTAGTTGAGCCAAGAGCGATTATGGCTCCAACCAGTATAACTCCTGAAATAGCGTTAGTAACTGACATTAGCGGAGTGTGTAAAGCGGGGGTAACTTTCCATACCACAAAATATCCTACAAAGCAAGATAATATAAATAAACTGAATCCAAATATAAAAGGACTAACCCCAGAGCTATAGGAAACTGAATAGCTTAACTCTGCAACTTTATTGACCAATAGATCTGATTTTTTAGTTATTTCGTCGGTAAGTTCGATTATTTCTTGCAAATTGCTCATAAATTTTTTTAAAATTAATTGACTTAAGTTTGGCTATATATGAAAATGATAAAACACATGCTGTAAATGTTATTACAAATTCTGATGCTTATTTGTAATTTTTAGGCGATTATTGGGGCGTAGCCAAGCGGTAAGGCAGCGGTTTTTGGTACCGCCATCGTAGGTTCGAATCCTGCCGCCCCAACCAAAATAATTCTTTGTAGTTGTTGGAATCTACTTAATCAAATATTATATATTTTAACTCTAAAAATTAATCATTAAAACGAGATTATTTGAAAAATTTTGCCAAAGCGTTATGCGAACTTTGAGATAAAAATCTTTAAAAAATGAAGTTGCATCTATATAGCTCAGTCTTTTAAAAATCTTTAGCCAAAAAATGAGGCCATAATGATCAATTAACAGAATTTAAATTTTAGAGTTGAAGCGGCACTATATATCTAATACCAATCTTCTTGGATCCTCTAACAATTCTTTAATTCTTACTAAAAAAGTTACCGCTTCCTTGCCGTCAATAATGCGATGATCATATGATAGGGCAAGATACATCATTGGACGAACTTTTATTTCTCCATTAATTACCATTGGGCGTTCTTGAATTTTATGCATTCCTAGAATTCCTGATTGCGGAGGATTAATAATTGGAGTAGACATTAAAGAGCCATATACTCCGCCATTAGAAATTGTAAAAGTTGCCCCAGAAAGATCTGCTACAGTTAACTTGCCATCGCGAGCTTTTAGGCCAAGCTCGGTAATCCCTTTTTCTATTTGTGATAAGTTTAATTTGTCGGCATTTCTTAATACCGGAACAACTAGACCCTGAGGTGATCCAACTGCAATTCCAATATCATAATAATTTTTATAAACAATATCAGAACCCTCGATTTCGGCATTAACTGCAGGAATTTCTTTAAGAGCTTGTATAGAGGCTTTAACAAAGAAAGACATGAATCCCAATTTAACCCCATGTTTCTTTTCAAAAATATCTTTATATTCAGAGCGGATTGTCATTATGCTAGACATATCAACTTCATTAAAAGTTGTTAGAATTGCAGCAGTATTTTGTGATTCTTTTAGGCGTTCGGCAATTTTTTGACGCAATTTTGACATTTTAATTCTCTCAACTGGTTTAGTTGAAAGGGAATTATTTTGTGAATTTGTATTGTTTGATAAATCAGAAATTGTTTGCAATACATCTCCTTTGGTAATTCTTCCATCTTTGCCTGAGCCACTTATATTGCTTATGTCAATATTGTTCTCAGCAACTAATTTTTTAGGAGCGGGAGATAAAGGAAACTGGAAATTTTGTGAAGATGAGTTTTCGATTGAATGATTTGAAGTTTTGCTTTCTGATTTATTATTTGATGCACCGCCTTCCTTCATGATTACAACTATATCGCCAACTTTTACATTATCGCCTTGCTTAATTTTAATATCGGTTATTGTGCCATTAGAAGGAGCGTTGACTTCAAGAGTAACCTTGTCCGTTTCAAGTTCTATTATTAATTCATCAGCTTTAACGAAATCTCCAATATTTTTATACAATTTTGCTATAGACGCCTCGGATACAGATTCACCAAGAGCAGGGACTTTAATTTCAATGGTCATATTAAATAATTGTTAAGAGAATTATTATGAATGTATTTCAAGCTTTATTTGAAATAAGTAGTTTTATCAACTAATTCTATTGCCGATTAAAAATTCGTCAATAATTTTTATTTTATACCAAATCCCATCTTTAAATAAAATTATAACAAAATATTTTATTAGTCGTGCTAAAGCAACGACAAGATTTTTTAGATAAAAATTTTTAAAAAATGAAGCTTTATTATTTTAGTAATGAAGCTTTATTATTTTAGTGTTTCTTCAATTATTTGTTTTTGTTCACGAGCATGGTAAGAGGCATAGCCCGTAGCAGGAGAAGCGCAAGCAATTCTACCAATATATCTTGGGCGAGAATTTTTGTGTTTAATTGAAATTAAGACTTCTTCGATTAAATCATCAACAAATTTCCATGCCCCCATATTTTTAGGTTCTTCTTGGCACCAAATAATTTCAGCATTGTGGTATTTTTTTAATTCTATAGCAAGTTCTTGAGCTGGGAATGGATATAGCTGTTCAAGTCTAATTAGAGCGATATTATTTATTTTATTTGCTTCGCGGGCTTCAAGCAAATCATAATAAATTTTTCCTGAGCATAATACTACTTTTTTGATTTTATCGTTAGATGTTAATTTGTGCGATTCAGGAATAATGGTTTTAAAATTTTCTTCGACAAATTCTTTTAAATTTGAAACAGCTAATTTATGTCGTAATAAAGATTTTGGTGACATTACCACTAAAGGTTTGCGATCTTTGCTATGAACTTGACGGCGTAGAACATGAAAGAAATTAGCTGGATTGGTTATATTAACTACCCTCAAATTATTATCAGCACAGGCTTGCAAATAACGTTCTAATCTTGCCGAAGAGTGCTCTGGGCCCTGCCCCTCATAACCATGAGGTAGAAGCATTACCAGTCCTGACTTACGAAGCCATTTTACTTCTGATGAAGCAATGAACTGATCAAAAATAATTTGCGCACCGTTAGCAAAATCACCAAATTGTGCTTCCCATATTGTCAATGAATTTGGTGAAGCTAGAGAATATCCATATTCAAAGCCTAAAACACCATATTCCGATAATACTGAATCGTAAACTTCATATTTAGCCTTGGAGTTTATTGAGCTATATACATTGTAGCGATTTCCGTTTGTTGCGTCGTGTAATATTGAGTGGCGGTGTGAGAAAGTGCCTCTACCAGCATCTTGTCCGGTAATTCGAACAATATGACCCTCTGATACAAGCGATGCAAAGGCTAAACTTTCTGCAGTTCCCCAATCAATTTCTTTGCCATCACTGACTGATTGTTTTCTTGCTTCTAATTGACGAATTATTTTTGGATTAGCGTTAAAATTAGTCGGAATTGAGTTGATTTTTTCAGCTAGTTCTTTGATTAATTTTTCACTAATTAAGGTTTTTGGATTTGAATCATCACCGTCAACAATTTTTTGCCAATCTTTTTTTAACCAATCAACATCGCTAGGTTTGTAAGTGCTTGCCTTATCAAATTCTGACGATAGGAAATTATCAAACTCATCGGCAATTTTTTTGTATTCTAAATCAGAAATAGAGCCTTCATTAATTAGTTTTTGGGAATAAATTTTTTCTAATGAGGGATGATTTTTTAT
>CAMASZ010000056.1 GCA_945861125.1 Rickettsia typhi
TTTGTAAAATGGATGATTCAGAATTACGCAGTATTGTTTTTAATGAAATTCACAAAAACGATATAAAGGAATATAATAATGATTATCAAGAATTTTATGACAAAAACCTATCCAAAAATAAACTAATAGGATCTCCTCAATTCAAGAATAACAATGAAGGAGAAAATAAAGAAATTTCTATTTTACTAACACATGGCTATAAATCATCTCCTAAAGAAATAGAAAAGTTAGCTAAATTTTTAAATGAAAAGAATTTTAAAACTTATTCAGTAAGATTAAAAGGCCATGGAACTTCACCAGAAAATTTAAAACACATCAAATGGCAAGATTGGTATGATTCAGTTCAAAGAGGTTATTGCGCACTTCAAAACATTAGCAATAAAATTATTTTGATTGGATTTTCAACAGGAGGATTATTATCTCTTTTATCATGCGCCAAAAAAAACCACTCCTCAAATAAAATTTTTGCAGTTGTATCAATTAATTCTGCATTAAAGCTTTTAGATATTAGATCTATTATGGTTCCAGGAATTAATTTATGGAATGAGATATTAGAAAAATTTGATATTGAAAAAGGGAAATATGATTCGATTGAAGATAAACCAGAAAATCCAGAAACTAATTATAATAAACATTATATAAGTTCAGTTTATGAACTTGAAAAGTTAATGAAAGAATGTAGTGAAAATTTAAAACAAATAAACATTCCAGCTTTTATAATTCAGTCAACTAAAGATCCGGTTGTCAATCCACTGAGTGGAGATTTAATATATGAAAAAATTATTTCCAAGAAAAAAATTTTATACAAACCAAACTTAAATAATCATGTAATAATTAACTCAGAAAATACTGAAGAATTATTTAATAATATTTATAGTTTTATTTTGAATACTAAAAATTCTTAATATTATTTTACAAAAAAATAATTTGTTAATTTTGATAAATAATTTAATTTAAATTAAAAAAATATAACATTAAAAAAATTAATGAAAAATAACCTAGATCCAAAAAAACAAATTGAATCTTCTTCTGATAATATTGAAGTTAAACAAGATGGTCCTTCTATCGCCTCAGGAAAAAAGGGTAAAGCTGCTATAATTATTGCATCAGTTGTTCTAACCGGTTTAATAGTTCACATAATGTTCTTTAAAACAGAACAAAAATCAGAAAAACTTGAAGAAATCGAAACCCCAAAAATTAGTCAAGTTGCTCCTAGCGATACAGGAAAATCACCATTTGAATTGGATGTATCTGAAATAAAAAAAGCTGAAGATAATCAAGAAATAATTGATAAACCATTATCTCCAGAAATTCCATCGCTTCCAGAGCTTCCGGTTAACACAACAATTCCAGCTGAATTATCTTTATCTCCACTTCAAAATAATAATGAACAAAAAAATAACCAAATTAATTCTGGTACAGAAAATTTTAAACAATCAGATTCAACTAAAAAAAATGATAAGGAAAGTGAAAAACCAATTAATCCTAGATATGCTCCAATTGTAGTTTTTGGAACTAATGGCGAAAGTGGAGCGCAGAAAAGTGTTGGTTACGATGAAAATATAGTTAGTCTAAAAAAGAGCCCTATTGATGAATTAAAAAAGACCGAAAATCAAATTGAGGCAAATCTTATTCCAGATATGATTCATACAATTGCGCAAGGTAAAATGCTTAATGCAATTCTAGAAACTGCAATTAATACTGAAATTCCTGGTTCAGTTAGAGCTATAGTTAATAGAGATGTATATGGAGAATTAGGTAATGAGATTTTAATACCAAAAGGATCAAGACTATACGGAAGTTATTCTAGTGAAATTAAGAGAGGTCAAGGAAGAGTTCAAATAAATTGGTCAAGATTAATTCGACCAGATGGAGTTAGTCTAAATATTTCATTCGCAGCATCTGATCAATTTGGAAGAGCTGGTATTTCTGGCGATGTAGACAACAGATATAGTTCTATAGTGGTAAATTCTGTTTTAACTAGCGTACTTGCTATAGGAGGAGTTAGCGCAGCTCAAAAACTACTAAACAACAATACCGCTACAACTGTTGTAAACAATCCAGTTCAAGGAACTACAACTACAACTGGAAACGCTTCTAATCAGGTATTATATGATATGACTAAATCAATACTAGATATTATTGGACAAATAATAACTAATGCAATCGATATGAATGCAGTTATAAGAGTTCCTCAAGGAACTAGAATTACTGTAATAGTAAATTCTGACATGATAATTCCTTCTATAAAAAGAAAATAATAAATTTAATGAAAAGGAATATCAATCTCCACCTAGTCTCTGATTCAACTGGAGAAACTCTAAGCTCTGTTGCAAGGGCAGTAATATCTCAATTTGAAGGCGTAGAAACTACTGACTTTATTTGGCCACTAATAAGATCAAAGTCTCAATTAGAAAGAGTTATAGAATCAATTCAAGTAAATCCCGGTATAGTTTTATATACAATTCTTCATGACGATCTAATTGAAAATCTTAAAAAAAAATGCTTTGAAATCTCAATTCCATGCATTCCGGTCTTATCACATATTATTGCCCAATTTTCAAGTTATCTAAATATGAATATTAGTCATACTATTGGTAGACAGCATTTATTAGATAGTCAATATTTTTCTAGAGTTGATGCTATAAGCTATACTCTCACTCATGATGATGGTCAGTCTATTTGGGATCTTTACGATGCTGATATAATAATAATTGGGGTCTCAAGAACCTCTAAATCTCCTACTTCAGTTTATTTATCTTGTCGAGGATATAAAGTTGCCAATATACCGTTTGTTAGCAATGATAGCTTTCCTCAGTCAATATTTGAATTAAAGAAACCACTAATAGTTGGCTTAACAATAAATCCAGAAAAATTATTACAAATCAGAAAAACAAGATTAAACATCTTAAAAGAAGATCAGGGTACAGAATACGCTGATATTGAAGCCATAAATAATGAATTATTAGAATCAAGAAAATTATTCTCAAAAATTGGTTGCACTATAATTGACGTAACAAGAAGATCAGTTGAAGAGACCGCTGCAAAAGTAATACAATTATTTCAAGATAAAAAAATTAAAGACAAAAATTTTAAAAATTAATCTTAAAATCATTGAATTCTTAATTATTATATGCAATCTATTGTGTGATAAAGATGTTTCAATGTTGCAAAAATTCTCACGAATTTAAGTAAAACTTTAGTATAAAAACACTTAATTAAAAAATTTTATTTATGGTTAAAGGAAATATATTAATTGTAGATGATGAACCTACTCAATGTAAAGTTATTAGCAATTACATAGAAGAACTAGGTTATAATCATTTCTCAATGAATTGCGGTATGGATGTTATTGATTTTTGCATGAATAAAAAAATAGTAGATGGCTTTAACTTTAACGAAGTTGATGTAATTTTGCTCGATCTTTCTATGCCAGATCTTGATGGATTAACAGTCTTAAAGCAAATAGAGCCAATTAAAGGCAATATTCAGGTAATAGTTTTAACCGCCAACAAAGATATAAAACTTGCAATGTCAGCAATAAGTTATGGAGCGGTTGATTACATTGTAAAAGGTGACAACGATATTTTTGCACGCATCACCGCTTCAATCAGTAATGCCATAGATAAAAAAAATTTAAAATACAAAATATCGTTACAAGACAGAAAAGAAAAAGATCAATTATCTTTTTCTGATATAGTTGGGCAAAGTGATGCTCTATTAAATTCTATTAAACTAGCAAAAAAAGTAATTAATTCAAATATCTCGGTTTTACTAGAAGGTCAAAACGGAACAGGAAAAGAGCTTTTAGCTAGGGCAATTCATGGATCTGGAATCAGAGCTGGAAAGCCATTTATTGTTGTTGAATGTGATGCATTAAAAAACTTTAATTCAGATGAAGAATTGTTTGGTTCTGAAAAATATGTAAGTGATGGAATAATCAAGAGTATTGGAAAAATTAGAGAAGCAAATAATGGCACAATTTACTTCAAAAGAATTGATACTCTAAGATATGATCTACAAATAAAGCTACTAAGATTCATGCAAGATGGTGAAGTATTATCTACAGATGGAAAATCAGCAACAAAAGTAAATGTTAGGATAATTTGCTCAACCTCTAGAGATATTCATAGGTTGGTTATAGCAAAAAAATTTCGTGAAGATTTATATTACAGATTATCAACTTTTACAATAAAAATTCCAGATTTAAAAGAAAGGGGTGAAATCGATATAAAACTTCTAGCTGAAAGTTTTTGTCGTGACTTTAGCAGCAATGAGAATAAAAAAATAAAAGCAATTAGTAATGATGCTCTGACTTTATTATATAATCATGGTTGGGATGATAATATTCATCAACTCAAAAATTCAGTTTTTAGAGCAGTGGTTTTATGTGATGGTGATACATTAAAAACAGAACACTTTCCTCAAATTTTAAATAAAGAAAATAGTAGTTTAATAAAAGCAAAATCGGTAATTAAAAAAAGCTCAGAAGTTAATAGTGAACTGATTGACATTTTTGATGATGAAGGAAGATGTAAAAAATTTGACCTAATTGAAGAAGAAATAATAGCAAGATTAGTTGAGATATATAACGGTAACTTATCAGAAGTTGCTAAACAACTAGATATAGGTCGTTCTACAATTTATCGTAAACTAAAGATAAATAATGGATAACAATGAAAAAAGTTAAAACCGCAATTTTTCCTGTTGGAGGGCTCGGTACAAGATTTTTACCAGCTACAAAATCAATGCCAAAGGAAATGCTTCCCATAGCTAATAAACCAATTATCCAATATGCATTTGAAGAAGCTTGCAGAGCTGGTGTTGAAAAATTTATCTTTATAACTGGTAGAAATAAAAATGCCATAAATAATCACTTTGATCACTCCTATGAGTTAGAGTCAAAGTTAGATGAAAAAAATAAATTATCAGAACTTTCAGAAGTTATAGGCTGGATGCCAGAAGCAGGAAATATAGCATTCATTCGTCAACAAAAACCCCTTGGCCTTGGTCATGCAGTTTGGTGCGCAAGAAAATTCATTAATGATGATGAGCCTTTTGTTGTTATTTTAGCTGATGAGATGATTTTACCAAACAAAGATCAAAAAGATAATTTTTTATCAAAAGCAATTGACTTTTTTTATCAAAAAGAAAATAACTCAAATATTGTGGCTGTTGATAAAATCGAAATAAAGAACTGCAATAAATATGGAATAATTAAACCATCTGATTTAGAAAATCAAAGAATCGTCGATATGATAGAAAAACCATCAGAAAAAGAGGCTCCTTCTGATTTAGCAATTACTGGTAGGTATATCTTGCAACCAAAGATTTTTGAATATATTGAAAAAGTTGAAATTGGAAGTGGTGGAGAAATTCAACTTACTGATGCAATGAAATTAATGTGCAAAGATTATCCTTTTTACTACAAAATGATTAACTCGCAAAGATTTGATTGCGGAAATATTCTTGGATATTTAGAAGCAAATATTGCTTTTGCTTTAAATGATAAAACTATTCATGATGAAGTTAAAAAAATAATTAATAAATACAAATAACAATCTATGAAAAACAAAACAGCAATAGTTTTTCCTGGTCAAGGATCTCAATTTGTTGGCATGGGAAAAGAATTATTTAATAATTTTTCTTCTGCAAAATTAGTTTTTGAAAAAATAAATGATATCTTAAACAAAAATCTTTCAAAAATAATTTTTGATGGCCCAGAAGACGAGTTGGTTAAAACCGAAAATACCCAACCGGCATTAATGGCTGTATCAATAGCGTTGATAACAATTTTAGAAAAAGATTACAACAAAAAATTTGAAGATTTATGCTCAATTACAGCGGGACACTCACTTGGTGAATATTCGGCTTTGTGCGCTTCTAAATCTATTAGCTTAGAAGACACTTCTAAACTTTTAGCAATTCGTGGCACAGAAATGTCAAAATGTGCATCAGAAAATCCCGGATTAATGGCTGCAATTCTTGGTTCAGATTATGAAACAGTTGATGCTATTGTTAAAGAAGCAAAACAGTATGGAATATGTCAAATTGCCAATGATAATTCAAATGGACAGATTGTTATTTCTGGAACAAAAGAAGCGGTTAATATGGCAATAGAAATTTCCAAATCAAAAGGAATAAAACGAGCAATTACACTACCAGTTAGTGGCGCATTTCATTCTGAGTTAATGGAGAATGCTAAACAAAAAATGTTTGATATTTTATCAAAAACAAAAATTGATCAACCAAAAGTTCCAGTAATTTCAAATGTTTTTGTTGAACCATTAACTAATTCAGAACAAATCAAAAAAGCTCTAATTCAACAAATTACTGGTTCAGTAAGATGGAGAGAAACAATATTATTATTTGAAAAAAATGGTATAGAACAAATAATTGAAATTGGCTCAGGTAAAGTTTTATCTGGATTAGCCTCTAGAACTTGTCCTAATATTAAGACACTCTCTATTCAAACAATAGAAGATTTGAAACATTTGGTTTAGCATTGCAAAAACATTAAAAATAAAAAATTTATAACAATGAAATTTATTAATAATAAATACTTTTTATTTGCTATAGGATTATACTCAATATTAATTATATTTCTTTATTTCTTTCAAAGAAATATTCAATATTTACCATTTGGAAAAGTATTATCAGCGCCAGAGGGTTTTGAAAAAATAAATATAACAACACAAGACAATGTCAAGTTATTTGCTTGGTATGGAGCAACTAAAAAGGGTGGTAAAGTAATAATTTATTTTCATGGTAATGCTGGAAATCTTGGTGACAGAACCAATAAATATGATGCCCTATATAGACAAGGTTTTGGTGTATTAGCACTATCTTACCGCGGAGATTATGGATCAGAAGGAAAGCCATCAGAAAAAGGGCTAATTAATGATGCGGAAGCGGCAAAAAAATTTCTTAACGATCAAGGATTCGACGATAGAAATATAATTTTATATGGAGAATCTTTAGGAACTGGCGTTGCTGTTCAATTGGCATCTAAATATAATTTCAACGGTATTTTCTTAGAATCACCGTACACATCAATTTATGACATAGCTAAAAGAACCTATTGGTATGCTCCAGTGTCATTGATTTTAAAGGATAGGTTTGAATCAATTAAATACATTGCATTAATTAAATCTCCAATAATGATAATGCATGGTACAATTGATAAAACAGTGCCTTTTGAACATGGAAAAAAAATGTTTGATATGGCAACTTCTCGTAAAAAATTTTTAGAATTACAAAACGCTAATCATCTTGAAGTAGACCCCGAATTCTTTTCATTAGAGATTAAGAATTTTTTTAATCAATAGAATTAGAATGAATTTAATATTAAGACTTCTTATTTTTGTATCAATTTTGATCCCTTCAATTTCGTTAGCAGAAGTAATTAGCGAAGAAAATAAAGTTTCTGGAAATCATTTTTCAAAACATCAATATGGTCTTGGCTTATCAACTGGAATAAGATTCAACATGGCTGAAGAAATTTTTACTAATTCAGATG
>CAMASZ010000057.1 GCA_945861125.1 Rickettsia typhi
TGGGATTAGTATAATACCAAGAAGCTTATAGCTCCATTCTATTTTGAAGGAAATACCAATAGTGAAATGTTCAATCTTTGGATCAAAGAAATTCTGCCTCCTGAACTAAAACCAAATCAAACGATAATTATGGACAATGCGGCTTTCCATAAAAACAAAATTACTCAAGAACTCATTGAATCAAAACAATGTCAGCTTTTATATCTTCCGCCATACAGTCCAGACTTTAATCCAATAGAACAAAAATAGGGACATATAAAAAACCAAGTAAAGAAAATTAGAGATAAATTTAAGAATTTTACTGAATGTTTGGAGAGTGTTTTAATAAGAGTATAGATTTATGTTTTGGTATATACCAATTATCATTTTAAATTATACTAAAGAATTTTATAAACATCTTCTTTAAAATTTTTGCTAAAAAATCTAAAAAGCTTTTTTTGTATGGGCCTCATGTTGTATAGGTATACAGAATTTCGTTTTTTAACTTTTTTATCTAAAAATTTTTGTGAAGAATGTTTATTTTAAAATGATAATTAGTATTACTTAAAATCTTTCTTTTGAAGATTATTAATCATATCAATTGTCATTTTTTCTAGATTATATTGATGACTCCAACCCCATTGCTTTCTAGCTTGGGAATCATCAATTGATTTTGGCCATGAATTAGCGATTTCTTGGCGAAAATCTGCAACATAAGAAATTTGAAAATCAGTAATATGTTTTTTTATCTCATCAGCTAAGTCTTTGCATGAAAAACTGATTGCCGAAAAATTAAAATTACAATGATTGACTAATTTGTTAAAATTAGCCTCAGCCAGTTCAATAGTTCCTCTAATAGCATCCGGCATATACATCATTGGTAGTACTGTATCAGCTTCTAAAAAGCATTGATATGACTTTTTCTTGATTGCTTCATAAAAAATTTCAACAGCATAATCAGTTGTACCACCGCCGGGAGGAGTCTTATAGCTTATTAATCCAGGATATCTTAGGCCACGAATATCGATATTAAATTTTTTAACATAATATTCACATAATAACTCTCCACTGGCCTTGGTAATTCCATACATTGTTTTAGGAAAAACTATGGTTTTCTGAGGAGTGTTTTCTCTAGGGGTATCAGGACCAAAAACGGCAATTGAACTAGGGCAAATTATTTGTTTTACCTTTAATTCCCTAGCAATCTCTAAAACATTGTATAAACCATTAATATTAATGTCCCAACATAGTTGCGGGTTTTTTTCACCAGTGGCAGAAAGAATTGCTGCTAAGTGATAAATTACATCAATCCGATGTTTTTTTATTACATTTACTAAATTTTTTTGATCCAAGACATCAAGTTTTTCGTATGGCAAAAACTCATCAGAAATATTTTTTTCTCTAAGATCAGAGGCAATAACATTACTTTCTCCATAAATTTTTTTTAATGCTAAGCATAACTCAGAACCAATTTGACCTAATGCTCCAGTGATAAGAATTTTCATAATTTTTATAAACAAAATTTATAAAGAAAAACTCATGGTAAGAAGATGGGATTTTTTTCTTTCTAAAAAAGATTTGAAAACCTCTTCATAATCATTGGGAACCGATCTACTTAGTGAACCTCTGGTTACAGAACTTTCAACATATGATGCAACGTTTTTATGAAGATCAAATATTTCTAAAGTAAATTTATTATCAATAAAAGTTAACGGCTTAAAGACTGATGCAAAACATATATCTACTAAAGAAAATTTTTCACCATCAAAATAAGGATTAAATTTTAAATATTTTTCTAAAATTGACAATTTTGATACTACCTCTGCCTTTTTAATGTCAAACTGCTCTTGATTTTGAGCAAAAATCGCTCCAAATGTAGCTGCCAACATTCCACTACTAAATTCCATCCAACCCCTATGCCAAGCTTTAGAATAAGATTCTTTTGGATGTAAATTGTTGTTGGTAAAAGTTTCATCTAAATATTCACATATGGCAAGCGATTCAAAAAGAGGCTTATCATCGACATATAACAAGGGAACCTTACCAAGTGGTGAATCATTAACAAACCATTCAGGCTTATTTGTTAAATCAACATATTCTTTTTCATAGGGAATATTTTTTTCAAGTAAAACCATTTCAACCCTATGTCCATATGGTGATAATTTGGAAGTAATTAATTTTATTTTTGACATGTTATTTAAGATTTATTTAATAAATTGGAAATTGTTTACAAATTTCAATTACCTGAGATTTTACTTTGTTTTCAATTGCTTTATTTCCTTCATCACCATTTTTAACATAACCTTCTAAAACATCCGCAATAAGATTTCCTATCATTATAAACTCTTTTTCTTTAAAGCCGCGAGTTGTTCCTGCTGGAGTACCAAATCGAACACCAGATGTTATAAAAGGACTGCGTGGATCATTTGGAATGGCATTCTTATTACAAGTTAATCCTGCTCTTTCTAGTATATGCTCAGCCTCTTTGCCAGTTATAGTTTTTAATGGGGTTAAATCTGCAACCATCAAATGACAATCAGTTCCATCAGTAGTAATTTTTAAGCCTCTTTTTATCAAAGTCTCAGCGAGAACTTTAGCATTTCCAACTACTTGCTTACTGTAAACTTTAAATTCTGGTTTTAAAGCTTCACCGAATGCAACAGCCTTTGCAGCAATAACATGCATTAACGGACCACCTTGCAAACCAGGAAAAACTGCTGAATTAATTTTTTTAGCTAATTCTTCATTATTAGTTAAAATAATTCCTCCTCTAGGGCCTCGTAAAGTTTTATGAGTTGTTGAAGTTACTATATCAGCAATACCAATTGGAGATGGATAAATTCCAGATGCAACAAGACCAGCTATATGAGCCATATCAACCATTAGTAAAGCACCAACACTATCAGCGATGCTACGAAAACGTTGCCAATCAACTATTCTTGGATATGAAGAAATTCCAGCAATTATAAGTTTTGGCTTATGTTCTTTTGACAATTGCTCCGCTTGATCATAATCAATTAAGCCATTATCAAGACGAATTCCATATTGTATTGATTTTAACCACATACCAGAAATTGTCCTCATTGCGCCATGGGTTAAGTGTCCGCCAGCTGCAAGAGACATTCCCATTATTGTATCATTTGGCTGTAATAACGATAAATAAACAGCAAGATTTGCACTAGCTCCAGAGTGTGGCTGAACATTGGCATATTTGGCACCAAATAATTCGCAAATTCTTGAAATTGCTAGAGACTCAACTATATCTGAAAATTCACAACCCCCATAATATCTTTTAGCTGGATAACCTTCGGCATATTTATTAGTAAAAACAGAACCCTGAGCTTCAAGAACAGCCTTACTAACAATGTTTTCTGAGGCTATTAATTCGATTTGATATTGTTGCCGATCCAATTCTTTATTAATTGCAGCAAAAATTAAAGGATCATTATCTTTAACACTATAACTAAAAATAGACATAAAAATTTTAAATTAATTTAAACTAAAACTACCTTGACTTGTTCGATATCAAGAATCACTCTTCACTAGATTTAATAAGGGTTAGAAATAAAATGATATAATACCAAATCTCATCTTTAAAAGTTTTAAAAAAAATTAAAATTCTAACTTCATATTTTTGGTACAAAAATCTCTAAAAAATTTTTCAGTCGCGCTAAAGCGAGCGACACGAGCCTCAGCTGTACGAATATACAGCTTGTTTTTTAAAATTTTATCTCAAAAATATTTTGCTTAATTACCAAAAAAATTAAACTTTAAAAGTACTTTAATTATTATTATAAATAATTTTTAATTAAAAATACTATTTATATTGAAAAGTTTTCACCCAAATAAACCTTTCTTACATTATGATCTTTAATAATATCATCTTTGTTACCAGAGCATAAAATAGTACCATCATATATTATATAAGCCCTATCTACAATTGATAATGTTTCTCGAACATTATGATCAGTGATTAATACCCCAATTCCTCGATCTTTTAAATGAATTACCATCCTCCTAATATCATTTACTGCAATTGGATCAACCCCAGCAAAGGGCTCATCAAGTAATATGAAAGAAGGATTCATGGCAATAGTTCTAGCAATTTCAACCCTTCTTCTTTCGCCACCAGAAAGAGCTAAGGCGCTAGATTTACGAATGTTAGTAATTGAAAATTCTTTTAATAATTCTTCTAATTTGTTATTACGCTCATTTTTATCAGGAATGGCAATTTCCAGTATTGAGTATATGTTGTCTTCAACATTCATGCCCCTAAAAATTGATGCTTCTTGTGGTAAATATCCAATTCCAAGTCTTGCCCTTTGATACATTGGCATGTGAGTAATATTAACATCATCAATAAATATATCGCCACTTCCTACCTTAATCAAACCAACAATCATATAAAAGCTACTTGTTTTTCCTGCTCCATTAGGGCCAAGCATGCCAACTACTTCACCTTGTTTTATTTTCATACTAACATCGCGAATCACGATTTTTTTCCCGTATGATTTTGCTAGATTGTTTACAAAAAGACTTTTATTTTTTTGATTCATTTTTATTTTTAGATTTTTTTTGCTCTAATTCTTCATCTATTACTACAATAACTCTTTTATCTTTTTTTATAACATCGTTACTTGTATCTTTAGAGCCAATTAGATTACCTTTTTTAGTTTTTAAATTAAAAATAAACTTCTCGCCACTAGCAGTTGAACTACCATTGTTAACAATAACATTTTTCTCTAAAATAAAACTATTATTTTTTGGATCAAAAAAACCATAATCACTTGAAGCACTATAGTTGTCGGAAAATAATTTAACTTTATCATATGCTTCTATTTTCTTTATTATAGAAGCTTTATTTTGGCTAGAAAATGTTTGGTTATTCGCTTGATTATCTTGATCAACAGAAATTTTTTGTTCATTACTCTCAATTAAATCTTCTTCATTTGCACTATTTTTATTGTTGGCTTTATTTTTTTCATAAAATAAAATCATTTTATTAGCTAATAATGAAGAATCATCCTTTTCAATAATAACATTATCAATAAATTCAATATTTTGATCTTTTTTTTTAATATCGATAATATCAGATTTTATTACAACGGTAGAATATTTCTTATTTTTTTTCGAAATACTTTTTGCATATATCGTTGAAGAAGGAATAATAATTAGAAGTATCAATAATAAATTTCTTATGAAAAAACTCACTTTAATTAATATAAAATTTTTTGTTTTTTTGTTTATAACTATGATTGCATCTTTAAAAATTAATGCAAAAGAGTTTGATAACAACCCTAAATTTAATCAAGATCTTAAAAACTACAATGCAAAACTAAAAATTTTTTCTAACAGAAGATTAATAACCGAGTTTAATGTTGCTATTGCTGATAATGAAGAAAAAAAATCATATGGACTTATGAATTTAGATTCTTTGCCCAAAAAAAATGGTATGATTTTTATTTTTGAAAACCAAGAAATCATTAATATGTGGATGAAAAATACACGAATTTCACTTGATATGATCTTTATCAATCAAAATAATGAAATTATTAAAATAGTAGAAAACACAACCCCCT
Organism: Rickettsia typhi; assembly: GCA_945861125.1. Taxonomy (GTDB): domain Bacteria; phylum Pseudomonadota; class Alphaproteobacteria; order Rickettsiales; family UBA1997; genus CAILUF01. Next base: position 5,559 of record CAMASZ010000057.1, read on the forward strand.
ACTCCACTGAAATCATATCTTCGCAAATTAAAGCTTCAAAAATTCTAGAAATAAATGCTGGCCTTGTTAAAGAATTAAAAATAAAAATCGGTCAAAAAATAAAACTTATAGCAGATAAATGAAAATTTTTAATTTAACAAAAACAACAGATTTTCTTGACTGTAGCTTAACTAACAAAAACCCCTTCATAGACTTCATTCAAAAATCCAAAAAAGAAAATAACAAAACTATTAATGATGTAAAAAAAATAATTAGTGATATAAAAAAAGACGGCGATAAAGCACTAATAAAATATTGCAATAAATTTGATGGAACTACATATAATAAAGCCAATGATTTTATTGTATCAAAGGTAGATTTTGATATTTCAGAAAAAACTTTAAATCAGGATATTAAAAATGCTTTAAAAGAAGCATATAACAGAATTAAAGATTATCATCAAAAACAACTGCCAAAAAATTTCCTCTACAAAGATAAATTGGGAACAAAGCTTGGTAATAGCTGGCGTCCTATTGAATCAATTGGAATATATGTTCCAGCTGGAACCGCTTCATACCCAAGCTCGGTTTTAATGTCGGCAGTTCCTGCTATAGTATCTGGAGTAAAAAAAATAATTATCTGCACCCCGTCATCTTCTAAATCTATCAATCCAGCAATAATTTACGCTGCAAGACTGTGCAATATTAATACAATATATAAAGTTGGTGGTTCGCAGGCAATTGCTTCAATGGCTTATGGAACAAAAACTATAAAAAAAGTTGATAAAATTGTTGGCCCTGGAAATTCATACGTAGCTTGTGCTAAAAAAATTTTATTCGGAGAAGTTGGAATTGATATGATTGCAGGTCCAACCGACATAACAATTATTGCCGATAAAAAAAATAATCCAAACTGGATTGGAGCCGATGCTTTATCTCAACTTGAACATGGTTTTGATTCAAAAGCTTTTATAATTACTGATGATTTAATATTTGCGCAGAAAATTTTACAATCTATAAATCTATTAAAGGAAAAATTACCCAGAAAAAAAATAATTGATCAATCGCTAAAGAATTCAGCGATATTCGTTATCAACAATATCAATAAAAGCTACGAAATAGCTAACTTTATAGCTCCAGAACACTTAGAAATTGCAACAAAAAATTATCAATCGATTGCAAAAAAAATTAACAATGCTGGAGCAATATTCCTTGGCAACTACACTCCAGAGGCAATAGGAGATTATATTGCCGGACCTAGTCATACTCTTCCAACTCTAGGTTCATCAAAATTCTCAAGCGGTTTATCTGTTTATGATTTTTTAAAAAGAATTTCAATTATTTCTTGTAATAAAGAATCTTTCTTATCATTAGCAAAAAGTACTGAAATTCTTGCTGAATGCGAGGGTTTTCAGGCTCATAAATTAAGTATCACCATTAGAAAAAATGATTTACAAACTCTATAAAACAAATTTAACTATTATAGTCATAATATTACTGGTTTTTTCTTGTGCAAAAAACAGAGAAAATGACACCGCTGAGTCGTTATATATCAACGCCATGAAGCTTCTAAAAAAACATCAATATTTTGATGCTATAACTGAATTTGAAAAAATTGATAACGAATTTCCTTTCTCAAAATGGGCTATCAAGGGACAAATAATGACTATCTATGCTAACTATAAAAATAAAGACTGTCCGAAAGTAATCGAAATAAGCGATGATTTTATTAGACTTTCTCCTAATAGCGAATATACACCATATGCATTTTACATGAAGGGTTTATGTTACTATAATAAAATACCAGACATTCAAAGATCACAGCAAGATACCAAAGAAGCTTCATCAACTTTTAGGGAATTAATTGCTCGCTATAAAGACACTGAATACGCAAAAGATGCTTATAAAAAATTATCATTTATTGA
>CAMASZ010000058.1 GCA_945861125.1 Rickettsia typhi
AAAGACCCCCCTCCCCTTGCTATAATCAATACATCAGGACGATTATTTTTTAATTTATTGAAATAATTTAGACCAGCAATAATTTCGTTAACTGATTTTTCACCTTGAACCGCACTTGGATAAACCAAAATATGAGATGGACAACGCGAGGAAATTCTAACTTTAATATCTTCAATTACAGCTCCGGTTTCGGAAGTAATTAACCCAATAATTTTTGGAAAAAAAGGTATCTTTTTTTATATTTTATGTCAAATAACCCCTCATTCAATAGTTTCTGACGTCGCTTTTCTAGCATTTCAAGAATAGCACCGATTCCGGATATCTCTAGCTTATCAACTATAATCTGATAATTCGATCTTCCTTCAAAAGTTGTTATTTTTCCTGAAGCACAGATTTCTAAACCATCAGCTACTACAAAATTAATTAAGGAAGCATTATTTTTAAAACATACTGCGGAAATTAAACTATCATTTTCTTTTAGATTAAAATATAAATGACCTGCAGAAGATTTTTTAAAATTACTTACTTCTCCCTTGATACGAATGTATCCAAATGCATCTTCTATTATTAATTTAATTGATTTAGAAAATTGAGAAACTGAATATTCTGGAATATTTGTTTTCATTTATTTGTAAGTTTTTTATCAATTTATTAACAATTCTCACCTTTAAATTATAATAATATCAAATCCAATCTTTAAAAGTTTTAAAAAAAAATTAAAATTCTAACTTCATATTTTTGGTAAAAAAATTTCTAAAAACTTTTTATTCAGTCGCACTAAAGCGAGCGACACGAGCCTAAGCTGTATGGATATACAGTTTCATTTTTTAAAATTTTTATCTCAAAAATCGTGTCGTTGCTTTAGCACGACTAGTAAGTATTTTGTTATAATTTTATTTAAAGATGGAATTTGGTATTAGAGTGAATTTATAATATTCATTTTATAATAAAAATATTTGCTAATTTAGCAATTATTAGATACAATATACGATTAAAAAAATTAGTTAAATTTAATTAGTTAATTGACAAAAATTTAAGGAGTGGCTTTGAATAAAGAGATCAAATCATACAAAATTTCTGGGGTTGAAACTTTACCAATAGTTGAAGGTGGCAAGGGAGTTGGAATCACTAACGGAATAACCGCTGGACACTTCGCAAAATCGGGAGCAGTAGGAACATTCTCCGGAGTTAATGCTGACTACATTGATGAAAATAACAAACTAATTCCATTGGAATATAAAACTCACACAAGAAGAGAGAGGCACGAAGAGTTAATTTCATACTCAATAAAGGGTGGCATCTCTCAAGCAAAAATTGCTCATGATATTGCAAAAAATAATGGCAGAATACACATGAACATCTTGTGGGAGATGGGTGGAGCTGAAAAGGTTCTTAACGGAGTTTTAGAAGGAGCAAAAGACTTAATTCATGGTATAACATGTGGAGCTGGAATGCCTTATCGTTTATCAGAAATTGCTGAAAGATACAAAGTATATTACTATCCAATTGTCTCATCAATGAGAGCTTTTAGAGCTCTTTGGAAAAGAAGTTATCATAAAGCTAAAACCCTTCTAGGGGGAGTTGTCTATGAATGCCCATGGAGAGCTGGTGGACACAATGGTTTATCAAATGCTGAAGATCCAAACTCTTATCAAGATCCTTATCCAAGAGTTGCTGAATTGCGATCTTTTATGAACTCAATTGGTTTAAATGAGGTTCCAATTATTATGGCAGGAGGAGTTTGGAATCTCGAAGAATTTGAAAATTGGCTTGATAATCCCGAAATTGGCCCGATAGTTTTTCAATTTGGAACTAGACCAATATTAACCCAAGAATATCCTATATCTGAAGCTTGGAAGAAAAAGCTTTTAAGTTTAAAAAAAGGAGATGTTTATCTCAACAGATTTAGTCCAACGGGTTTTTATTCCTCGGCAATTGAAAACAATTTTATTCGAGAATTAAAGGAAAGAGAAATTCATCAAGTTGAGTATAGATCAAAACCAATTGATAATTTTGATACCCCTATTCCTTTTGGTCAAAGAGGCCGTTTTGTTTATATAAAATCAGAAGATAAGTTAAAAGTTGATAATTGGATAAAAAATGGTTTTACCGAAGGAATGAAAACACCAGATGAAACACTTATGTTCGTAGATAAATCAAAATCAATACAAATACTAACCGATCAGATAAATTGCATGGGCTGTCTAAGTCAATGTCGTTTTAGTAATTGGTCTGACAAAGAAGAAATGAACTATACAACCAATCGTAAAGCTGATCCAAGAAGTTTTTGTATCCAAAAAACATTACAAGATGTACGCTACGGAATCGACATCGAGAATCAGCTTATGTTTTCTGGTCATAATGCTTATCGTTTTGCTCTCGATTCATTTTATCACAATAACCATATCCCTACTATAAAAGAATTGGTAGATAGAATAATGACAGGAAAGTAAAAATGACAAAAATAATTTTTATAACTGGCGGAGTAGTTTCTTCTTTAGGTAAAGGTTTAGCTTCTGCTTCTTTAGCTACACTTCTTCAAGCTCGAGGCTACTCGGTTAAACTGAGAAAACTTGATCCATATCTTAATATCGATCCTGGAACTATGAATCCTACTCAGCATGGAGAAGTTTTTGTTACCGAAGATGGTGCAGAAACCGATCTTGACCTTGGTCATTATGAAAGATTTACTGGAGTTGATTGCAAAAAATCAGATAATGTTACCGCTGGACAAATATATCTTGAATTGTTATCTAAAGAAAGAAAAGGAGATTATCTTGGAGGCACAGTACAAGTAATACCTCACGTTACCGATCTAATTAAAAAATTTATCATCAATGACATTAAAAAAACTGATTTTTTGTTATGTGAAATTGGGGGAACCGTTGGAGACATAGAAGCGCTACCATTTTTTGAAGCGATTCGTCAACTAGATTATGAAATGCCAAAACAATGTGCTTTTTTACACTTAACTCTTCTTCCTTATATTGAAAGTGCCAATGAAATTAAAACCAAACCTACACAACATTCAGTTAAGGAGCTCAGATCAATTGGAATTCAACCAACTATAATTTTATGTAGAGCAGAAAGAGAAGTGAATAATCATCATCTCGAAAAAATTGCTAAAATGTGCTCAGTGCCTATATCATCTGTAATTGCAGCACCCAATGTTAATAATATTTATGAGGCACCAATAGTATATCATAACAATGGCCTTGATACTGAAATTCTAAAGTTCTTTAATCTTAATCATAACAAAAAACCAAATCTAAAAAAATGGTATGAAATCAAAAATTCAATAGAAAATCCAAAAGAAGAAGTAAATATTGCGATTGTTGGAAAATATATTGAATATCGTGATTCATATAAATCTCTACTAGAAGCAATAAATCATGGCGGTTTCTCATTAAAAGCAAAAGTAAATATAATTTGGATTAACGCAAGAAATAAAAATACCGAGTTGCCAAAAAACATTCATGCTATACTTGTTCCAGGTGGCTTTGGATCTAATGGCACTGAAGAAAAAATCAAAACTATACAAGAAGCAAGAATTAAAAAAATCCCTTTCCTTGGTATTTGCTTTGGCATGCAATTAGCAATTATTGAATATGCCCGAAATGTTTTAAAAATTAATGATGCTACTTCTAGCGAAATATCAAAAAAAGGTAAATTCATCATTGATATAATGAATCATTGGCAAGACAAACTAGGTAAAGTTAAAAAAGTTAATAATAGCAATATAGGTGGAACCATGAGACTTGGAGCATATCCATGCCTTATAAAGCAAAATTCACTAGCTGAAAAAATATACAAAACAAATAAAATTAGTGAAAGACATCGTCATCGCTACGAAGTTAATATTAACTATAAAAAACAATTAGAAAAAGAAGGTTTAACTTTTTCTGGAACCTCTCCAGATGGCACATTAACTGAAATAATTGAAATAAAAAATCACCCATTTTTCATTGGCGTTCAATTTCATCCTGAATTAAAATCAAAGCCATTCTTAGCTCATCCCTTATTTACATCCTTTATAGCTAGTGCAATAGAATATAAAAATGCTTAAAAAAATTTTATTACTAACTTTACATTTAGGTTTTTATTCATGCGGATTTCAAATTATCTATAAAGATCAATATGATTTTAATTCTCTTAGTTATGATCTTGCTTCAATCATTATCGAAAAAGATCATGTTAGACTAAATCAAGAATTTAGAAATAATCTATATGACATATTAAACCCAGATTATATAAAAGCTGAAACAAAATATATCTTATCACTAGATATATCATCGACGATATCTCCAACCTTTACAACGACAACTGGAGCATCTGGAAGAAATCAAGTTGAAATTAAAATCAAATATGTTTTAAAAGATATTAATACTAAAGAAAAAATTGCCGAAGGATATACCACTGCAAATGATAGTTACGATATTTCAGAGAATCGCTATGGAACTTATGTTGCTGAAGAATATGTTAAAAGCAATTTAACAAAAATTATTGCTAAAAATATTAGAAATTTACTTGCTAATGATTTAATAGGAATTAGACGTAAAATTGAAGAAAATAACAATAAACTTTCTGAAGGATAATACTGAATTTCCAGTAAATAAATGCACTATTTTAACCTAAAAATCAACAAAATATTTAAATTTTTACTGCGCAAAAACTCTTAATAATTTTAGCAACAATAGCAATGTCGCAAATCAAGTTTAGAATTTAAATTTCTTATAAAAATTTAGAGATTGGAATTGGTATAGGTTCTGACTTTTTTTGGTAATACAAAAAAAGTATTCTCTTCAATTCCATTCATGTCACTAACTTTTATTTCTTCGTTAAACATTTTTTTAATTTCCAATATTACTTCCTGAACTAAAATTTCAGGTGCTGAAGCTCCAGCTGTTAATCCAATATTTTTAATATTTTTAAACCAGTCAAAATTTAAATCTTTAGCATCATTAATTAAATAAGATGGTAGACCTGATTCTTCGCCTAAATCACGTAGTCGATTAGAGTTTGAAGAATTCTTTGCTCCAATTACTAGCAAAATATCTACAATTTTACACAAACTTCTAACGGCATCTTGACGGTTTTGCGTAGCATAACAAATATCTTTTGTTGCAAGGCCTTTTTTTAAATCCGAGAAACGATTTTCAAGAATCTCAACTATCTTTTTAGTATCATCTACACTTAAGGTTGTTTGAGTTACATAAGCAATTTTATGAGGATTTTTTACCATTACTTTTTTAGCATCTTCTTCATTGGTAACTAAAATTACTGATTTTTTAACACGCCCGCTAGTTCCTTCAACTTCTGGATGCCCTCGATGACCAATTAAAATAATTTCATAATCTTCTTCTTCATATTTCTTCGCTTCACGATGAACCTTGCTAACTAATGGACATGTAGCATCAATAATATTAAGACCGCGATTAATTGCATCTTCTTCAACTTGATCAGAAACGCCATGGGCAGAAAAAATTGTAATTGCTCCAATAGGAATTTGATCAACCTGATTAACAAAAATTGCACCTTTTTTTTTCAAAGACTCAACAACAAATTTATTATGAACAATTTCATGGCGAACATAAACAGGAGCTCCAAACTTAGCTATCGCCTTCTCAACTGTATCAATTGCTCTAGTTACTCCAGCACAAAAGCCGCGAGGTTTAGCAAGTATAATTTGCATAATTATGACATTTCTAACATTTTACGAAGAGGCTTTTCTGCTTGAATTCTTAACTCTTCTTCAAGTTTTAATTCACCACCAAATTTTGACTTATTACCATTTTTCATAACATCATAAATTTTTTCTAAATTATTTAATTCCATATAGGGGCAGTTATTGCATGCAATACATCCTGAACTATTAATAAAAGGACAATCATAAAATTTTGCATCTGAATTAACTTTACGCATTTGATGTATAATATGAGGCTCAGTAAGAACTATAAACTCAGATCCTTGATTGACTTTAACAAAATTCAATAATGAAGATGTTGAACCAACATGATGAGCATATTTTAATAAATCTTGAGGGCATTCAGGATGAGCAATAACAAGGGCTTTTTGATGTTTGGTAATTAATTTTATTAATTCTCGTTCGCTAAAATTTTCATGAACTATACAACTACCATTCCATAAAATCATTTTACGATTTGTTTCTCTTTCAATATATCTCCCTAAATGCTGGTCTGGGGCAAATATTATTTCTTGATCAAGAGGAATTTTATCAATTATTTTTTTAGCATTAGTGGATGTAACAATAATATCTGACAGAGCCTTGATTTCAGCAGAACAATTAATATAAGTAACAACTATAGAATTTTTATGTTTAGATTTAAAAATTGCAAAATCTTCAGCTTTACAAGATTCTTCTAGGCTACAGCCAGCTTTAAAATCTGGAATTAAAACTTTTTTTTGCGGTGATAATATTTTTGCTACTTCAGCCATAAATTTTACTCCACAAAAAACAATCATATCAGCATTAGTAGAGGCGGCTTTTCGAGATAAATCTAAAGAATCTCCAACGAAATCTGCAATATCTTGAACTTCTTGATCTTGATAAAAATGCGCCAGAATTACAGCGTTGTGCTTATTCTTTAAAGCTATAATTTCTTTTTCAAAATTTATTAAAGATGAATTCATGGTTAATTAAGGCCGGTTATTTTATAAATATCTTCTTTAGTTTTAAAGGCAATTTCTTTGGCGTATAACTTGCCTTCATTTAGAATTTTTTGTAAGTAATCTTTATTATTCAAAAGTTGAGATATTTCTCTTGAAATAGGGATAATATTTGAAATTACTAAATCAGCTAGATCTTGCTTGAATTTTCCATAACCGGAATTTTGATATTGCATAGCAATTTCTTGAGGATCTTTTTCAGAAAAACCCGCAAATATATTTAATAAATTATAGATTTCAGGCCTATTTTCATTATAATCAATAAAAGCAAGTGAATCAGTTTTTGATTTTTTGATTTTTTTTGAAATCTCATCAGCAGAATCAAATAAATTTATTCTTGACAAATCAGAAGAATCTGACTTGCTCATTTTTTTATTGCCATCCTGAAGTGACATTATTCTTTTTGTTTGCTTTATTATCAGAGGTTCGGGTAATTTAAAGTAATCAATCTTATATCGATAATTAAATGATTTCGCTATATCTCGACATAATTCAAGATGTTGTTTTTGATCCTCACCAACTGGCACTAAATCGGTTTTATAAAGCAAAATATCTGATGCCATCAAAACTGGGTACGAGTATAAACCAAGATTAGCTTTTTTACCATCACCAATGCTATCAAAATCAGACTCTAATTCATTATTAATAACTAAATTAATATCTTCTGCACCAGAAAAAGAACCGACTTTATCTTTAAATTGCGTCATACGATTGAGCCAACCAAGAGAGGTAATT
>CAMASZ010000059.1 GCA_945861125.1 Rickettsia typhi
TCTGGAAGAGGGGCTTCTGATTATCCAGCTGATGCCCAATATTTATCAGTTTGGGATACGCTTGATTGCAAAATAATGCGTTATTTAGGATTTGGGCCAGAAGTTACTGTTGCCAATGTTGCTTCTTTAATTTTTGCAGCATTTTTTACTGGTGGAATAGGTTTATTTTTTGCTTTATCAATATTTATTTTTGCCTTTTTATTAATATCAGCAACAATTAGGGCTCTTCACATATTTATTGGCTCTTCATTATGTATTGTTTTATACGTATTTTTATCACCAATAACTATTGTATCGGTTTTATTTGAAAAAACCAAAAATATATTTGATGCTTGGTTTAGAGATCTTATTTCCTTTTGTTTACAGCCAATAATATTATTTGCTTATATTGGTATTTTTATAACATTAATGGATGATGTTTTAATTGGAGAAGCTATTTTTGAAGGCACCGCAAAAACCGTTAATTGTTCTGAATTTTGTAAATCTAGTACTGGAGCAAAAAAACAAATATCAGAATGCACTCAAACTGGTGATAAACTGGTTACCCCAATGGATTCAAGCATATATTGCATTATGGGATTTGATCAATTTAAATCATCTGCTGGTTTTGGAATTTTTAATGTTACCGTTGCATCACTAAAAGGATTATTTGACGATAAATCAAAAACAACTTTAAGAATTACTGTTGTGCTTAGGGGAGCAATACTTCTTTATTTGCTTTCATATTTTTTAGATGAAATACCCGGAATAACTTCAGCACTTATTGGTGGCAGCTCAATACCTGGGGCCAGCACTTCTGCGGTTGATATGTATTCTAAAGTTGCTGGAATTACTAGAGCTATTCAATTAAGATTAGCCCGAGGTGGTTTAAAAGCTGGAATGGAGGTTGGACAAAAAGCTGGCTCGATGATTAGAGAAATTGGCAACAAGGGAAAATCAGTATCAGCTTCTGATGACGACTCATCTCAAGATCAAGCAGGAAGTAGTGACAGTAAAAATGATCAAGCGGGTGGTTCTGGCGCTTCTAGAGATATTGCTGGCGGAAATTCTGCTAAAGATGATCAAGCCAACTCAGATAGTGGCGATAATCCTGATAAAAAAGACTAGAAAGATAATTTTAACTTTTTCTATCAATAACAAAATTTACCAAACTAATTAATTGTTTAGTCTTAGATTCTTCAAAAATAGATAGATGACCCACAGCTTGATTGGCCAAAAGAATAAGCTGTTTTTTTGCAGCAGAGTTACCAATTACATCAATAATACTTACACTATTATCAAATTTCGCATGATTATTTTCATCAATATTAATTTGATTATCATTACCTTCGTAATCAAGAATATCATCTTTTATTTGAAACGCCAAACCCAAATCTCGAGCATAATTTCTAATTGCCTTCCTTTGTGCAAGAGTAGCTCTACCAACAATTGCTCCACATTCAGCTGATGCCATAAACAATTCTCCAGTTTTTAGTCTATGTAATTTGGCAATTTTATCTTTAGAAATAATTTTATCCGACTGCTCTATATCAATCATCTGTCCACCAGCCATTCCTCTAAAACCTATAGATTTAGTAATAGTTTTTATTAAGTCACAACGAATTGAGCTATCTTGATGTGATTCTGGCATTGATAATATCTCAAAAGCATAAGTTAATAAAGCATCTCCAGCAAGTATTGCGGTAGCCTCATTATATTTTTTGTGATTTGCTAATTTTCCTCTTCTATAGTCATCATCATCCATAGCAGGTAGGTCATCGTGAATTAACGAATAGACATGAATAAATTCAATTGCAGTAGCTATATTTAAACAAGAATGAATTGATATACCAAACATTTTAGCACAGGAAGTAAACAAAAAGGGACGAATCATTTTGCCATCTGATAGAGCAGAATATCTCATTGAATCAACTAATCTAGAATCATTAAATTTACCTTCAGGAAGCAAATTATCAATATTTTTACGAACATATACAGAACAAGAAATCATCGAATCTTTTAAAGACTTATAATCTTCCATCTTAAAATAATTTTAAAATTAATTTTCCAAAACTTTAGCCAAATATTTTCCTGTAACAGAATTTTTATTTTTAGATATTTGTTCAGGAGTGCCTTCAGCAACAATGTATCCACCTTTATCACCACCATGTGGCCCAATATCAATAATCCAATCTGCAGTTTTTAATACATCAAGATTATGCTCAATTACTAGAATAGAATTTCCGGCATCAACCAATTTATGCAAGACTTTTAATAATTTATTAATATCTTCAAAATGTAGTCCGGTTGTGGGTTCATCAAGAATATATAATGTATCCCCAGTTGCTTTTCTACTCAATTCTTTTGCTAGCTTGATTCTCTGCGCCTCGCCACCAGAGAGCGTTGTTGCGCTTTGCCCAATTTTTATATAGCCAAGACCAACATCACATAATGCCTTAAACTTTTCATAAATATATGGAATATTATTAAAAAAAATACAAGCATCTTCAGCGGTCATTTCTAATACATCAGAAATTGACTTGTCTTTATATTTTATCTCAAGAGTTTCACGATTATATCTCTTGCCTTGGCAAGTTTCACATTTTACATAAACATCTGGCAAAAAGTGCATTTCAATCTTAATTACGCCATCACCTTGACAGGTTTCACATCTACCGCCTTTAACATTAAAAGAAAATCTACCAACCTTATAACCTCTGGCCTTTGATTCTGGAAGATTTGAGTAAAACTCTCTAATAAAAGTAAATGCTCCAACATAGGTACTTGGATTAGATCTAGGAGTTCGACCAATTGGAGATTGATCAATCTCGATTATTTTATCAATAAATTGAAATCCAGTGATTGATTCATAAGGTCCAGAATGAGTTTTTGATTTGTTAATTATTTTGTTTAAAGCTGGATAAAGCGTTTTAATTATTAAACTTGATTTACCGCCACCCGATATTCCCGATACTGCTACAAATATTTTCAAAGGCAAATTTAGATCAACATTTTTTAAGTTATTTAGTGAGGCTTTTTTTAATTTAATAACTTTTTTCTCATCTATTTTTCTTCTATTTTTTGGAATAAAAATAGTTTTTTTTCCGCTTAAATATTGACCAGTAATACTATTTTTATCATTAATAACAAATTCTGGCTTGCCATAAGAAATTATTTCGCCACCATGAATTCCAGCGCCAGGTCCAACATCTATTAAATATTCAGCTTCTCTCATCATCTCTTCATCATGCTCAACTACAATTACAGAATTTCCTAGATCACGAAGATTTTTTAGCGTAGTAATAAGTTTATTATTGTCTGATTGATGAAGACCTATAGAGGGCTCATCCAAAACATATAAAACGCCCGAAAGACCAGATCCAATCTGAGAAGCTAAACGAATTCTTTGCGCCTCTCCACCAGATAAAGTTCCAGCTTCACGATTAATTGTCAAATATTCTAGGCCAACATTTTTTAAAAAACCCAGTCTTCGTTCAATCTCCTTTAATAGTCTCTCTGAAATTTGCTTTTGCATTGGATTTAAGTTATTTGGTAAATTTTTAAACCAAATAATTGCATTCTCAATTGACATTTTGCTAACTTCTCCTATATGTAAACCATCTATTTTTACTGACAAAGCTTGTTCATTTAATCTGTATCCACTGCATTTTTCACATAATTTGGAGTCTTGAAATTTTGCAAGCTCATCTGATAGTGAGTCACTATCACTATCAGAAATTCTTTTGATCATGTTATTTATTATTCCTTCAAATGATTTTTTAATTGAAATTGTTTTTAAACCTTCTTCAATTTTAATTTCAATCTCTTCTTGATCAGTACCATAAAAAATTTTATGTTTTATATTATCTGGTAAGTCTTTAAACGGAGTATCTAAGCTAAATTTATAATGACTTGCCATTGCCGTCAAAATTTGCTGATAAAATCTTTCTTGCGATCCCTTCCATAAAGAAATGGCACCTTGACGCAAAGTAAGATTTTCATCTTCGATTAGTAATTCAGTACTAAAATATTGTTCAGTTCCAAGTCCGTCGCAATTCTTACAGGCTCCAAATGGTGAATTAAAAGAAAATAGTCTTGGCTCAATTTCAGAAATTGTAAAACCAGAAACTGGACAGGAAAATTTTTCACTAAACAAAACTATATCGCCAACCTTTGATGATAATAGCTCATTTTTCGGAGTCTGATTTTTTGAATTATTTTTTATTTTTTCAGGAACAAAACTTTCGGGAAAACTTACAATTTCAACATATAGCAATCCTTCAGATGTTTTTAATGCCATTTCAACCGAATCAGAAATTCTATTACCCAGATCATTAGAAATAACAATGCGATCAACAACTATTTCTATATCATGTTTTTTATTTTTATCTAAAACCGGTAAAACATCATTTAAATCATGAATTTTACCATCAATCTTTATGCGCTGAAAACCTTGTTTACGTGCCGTCATCATTTCTTTACGAAATTCACCTTTTTGGCCTCTTACTATTGGAGATAATATGTAAATACGAGTTTTACCTGGTAAAGATTTTATTTTATCAACAATTACCGAGGCAGACTGACTTTCAATAGGCTTTCCAGTTGCTGGAGAATGAGGCACTCCAATTCTTGCAAATAAGAGGCGAAAATGATCATAAATTTCAGTTACCGTTCCAACAGTAGAGCGAGGATTGCGCGAAGTGGTTTTTTGATCTATAGCGATTGCAGGCGATAAACCAGTTATAGATTCAACTTCTGGCTTATCTTGCATATCTAAAAATTGACGAGCATAAGAAGATAGACTTTCAATAAAGCGACGCTGACCTTCAGCATATATAGTATCAAAAACTAATGATGATTTTCCAGAACCACTTAATCCAGTTACAACAACTAACTGATTTTTAGGAATATCAATATTAACATTCTTTAAATTATGCTCCTTTGCACCAACTACTTTAATAAATTTCTCTTCCATATAAAAAATTAAGGTGAATTAAAAAACAATCGTGATTAATAGTTTTATCTTAAACTAATAATCTTACAAGACTTCGTGGAGATTGAATGCAACAAAGACTTTGTTGAATATAAAATGTTTGAATTCGAATTTAGCTTTGTACCAAACTTATTTGGAACCTTACATAATAAAGATTTATCGAGAAAAAATTTAAATTTTGTAAGATTGAAAAAGTTTGAGAATATAATAATTCTCAATATTTAAATCAAATTATAACTAAAAAAATTTACACTGTAGCAAAATCAATATTTTTTTGACAGAAGTTCATTTGATTTATTTTCAATTACTTCTTCAATTTTATTCATAAACTCTTCTCTATTCAAACCAACTTCAATTGGTTTTAAAAATTCAATAGTAATAGTGCCTGATTTTTTTCTAATTGATTTTTTTGGCCAATATAAACCAGAGTTTAATGCCACAGGAACTACTTTAACTTTACATGATAAGTAAATTGCTGCAACCCCAACTTGATAGGGATAATCCTTGGCATTAGCTTCAACTGGAACCCTTGTTCCTTGAGGAAAAATAACTATTGATTGGTTGTTATCAATATAATGTCTTGATTGTTTTATTATATTTTTTATTGATTTAGATCCGCCATCCCTATCAACACTTATGCCACTCATTCTTGTTAAAAACCAACCATAAAAAGGAATTCTTTCTAATTCTTTTTTATAAGCATAAACAGGTCTATGAAAAATCAAGTGCATAACTATCGTTTCCCACATTGATTGATGTTTGCACGCAACAATACATGGTTCTTTTGGAATATTATCAATGCCGATTATCTTATAATCTATTTTACAAATTTTTTTTAACAACCAAATCGAAATTAACGCCCATGATTTGGCGCCTTTATCTCCTATTTTTTTATCTGAAGCAAAAAAAGCTGGAAGGTAAATTATCGGAATTAACACCCCAAGAATGTTAATCAATATTGAAAATATTAGTCCCAAAGAAACGTCATAGATCTTGCCAACTTTAAAATTTGAAAACATTACGCCAGAACCCATTTTAAATCAAAGTTTTATTAATAAGGATAGCAAAATTTCTTATAATGCCAATAAAAGAGAAAAGTTATAAAGATTATCTCTATAAATAAAAACCCTACAATCTGTTTATTTCAAACTATAAATTCATAAGTTTTGTAAATTTGAAGCATCTTTTATGCCAAATCCCATCTTTAAATAAAATTATAACAAAATATTTTATTAGTCGCGCTAAAGCAACGACACAATTTTTGACAGTCGTGCCTTAGGGCAACGACACAATTTTTGACAGTCGTGCCTTAGGGCAACGACACGATTTTAGAGATTTTTTTACCAAAAATATGAAGCTTGGCATTTAAGATTGGAAATGGCTTTATATATGTTAAAAATTTATTAAAATGGTGATTTTAGAGATGAAAAATATTGAAATTTCTGAATTTAGTACTTTTAAATAGGTGGTGCCGGATGTCGGATTTGAACTGACGACCTACTGTTTACAAGACAGTTGCTCTACCGCTGAGCTAATCCGGCTTGGCAAAAATATATCAAAACGACAAAAAATTAATTTTAAGATTTTGTAAGTTTAAATTGGCCTCGATAAATAATAATTTCTACAGAAAAAACTGCAAGCAATTTATGTAATCAAGTAATTTCAAAATATAATACTATTCCCAATCTTATACCAAATCCAGTCTTTAACTCAAATTATAACAAAATATTTTATTGCTTGTGCTTTAGTGCTATTGGTAAACAACGTCTCGTAACTTTAGAGTTACTGGCAAGAATATGATTAGGTTGATTTGAGTTTTTACTAAAAATTCATAACAATTGAAGCCTTAACAGCTCTTGGTGAGCCGGGCTGAATATTGTTATTATTGTGAGCAGTGGCTATATATTTTTTATTAAAAATATTTTCTATATTTAACTGCGTCTTAAATTGATGATTGATTTTATAAAACAAAGCGCCATCAAAACGATTAAAACCTTGAAGTCGAATCGAATTATCAACGCTGGCATATTGATCAGATTGTTTTATAAATCCTAAAGCAATTGCATAGTTATCATTGAAATTATATTTATTCCATAGTGAAATTTTATTAACTGGCGCAAGTCCAGCTTTTTTACCTTTACTTGCCGATTCAGTATTTTTAATAATTTGCGC
Source organism: Rickettsia typhi (assembly GCA_945861125.1). Taxonomy (GTDB): domain Bacteria; phylum Pseudomonadota; class Alphaproteobacteria; order Rickettsiales; family UBA1997; genus CAILUF01. The sequence continues at coordinate 7,145 of CAMASZ010000059.1, forward strand.
TTCTTGATAAGAATACCCAGCAATAATTTGCAATTTTCTATTTATGTCCCCAGTTATATCAGCTTCAAAACCTCGCGTTCTTGAGGCGCCAGTTAATACAAAAAATCCGGGATTATAAGGATCAATAGCTCTACTATTGCTTCTATCAAGCTGAAATAA
>CAMASZ010000060.1 GCA_945861125.1 Rickettsia typhi
TGATAAAAATCTTTAAAAAATGAAGCTGTATATCCATACAGCTGAGGCTTTTTGAAGATTTTTTTACCAAAAATATGAAGTTAGAATTTGAATATCCTATTGAATATTTAAAGATGGGATTTGGTATAATATAAATTTTTCAGATCATCATAATTTTGAAGTAAACAAAAAAACTCTTGAAGACGAAATTCAGAATAAAAAAATTAAAATTAACAAAAATAATAAAATTGAATTTAAAATTTATTCTATCAATCAAAAAGCTAAAAAATTTCAGAAAAAATTTTATTTAAATTTGATGCCGAATCAATTTAAAAACATACTCTTAGCTGTCTTTCCAGCCTCGGCGTTTTAAGAAAAATTCGTAAGAATCTTCGAAGGTAAAAGTTTTGTTGTCGTCGAAAACCACTAATTTATTAGAGATTTCTTTGAGCATGCCCTCATCGTGCGAAACCAATATTATCGCACCTTCAAAGCTTTTGATGGCTTCTTTGAGCGAATCACATGATTCCATATCAAGGTGATTAGTTGGCTCATCGAGCAACAACAAATTGGCACCCTTCAACAAAATTTTACCAAGCATCACTCGACTTTTTTCACCGCCCGATAGCACTGCAATTTTTTTATTCGCGAGATCGCTCGAAAACATCATATTACTACAAACTTGGCGGATACGGCTTTGGGGCAAGCGGTCATCGACTTTTTGCAATTCTTCAAAAACGCTCAAATTTTTATCAAGTCGATCGATATTCATTTGCCCAAAAAACCCAATTTCAACTTTATTATGAATTTTGATGGCGCCATTTAAAGGCTTTAGATCTTGCGTAATAAGCTTAAGCAAGGTCGATTTACCTTTACCATTTTTGCCAATTACGCAAATTTTTTCACTATTGGCAACTTTGAAAGACAAATCATTGATCAAGCGATTTTCTGGATTATAGCCGAAGGATAAATTTTCGACCTCAACTAGATTTTCTTTGCTGGCGAAGGGTTTATGATTAAAGACGAAATCGAGATTTTGAATATCATCGAGCTTTTCTTTGACCTCGATTTTTTCTAACATTTTGACGCGCGATTGCACTCGGCTAGCCTGACTAGCCTTGGCGCCAAAGCGATCGATCCAATCTTGAGTTTTCTGACGTTGCTTTTCTTCATTGATACGAGTTTTTTCGTAAATTTCTTCTTCTTGAGCAATTTTCTCGCGCACGCCTTTGGTATTTCCAGGAATTTTTTTAAAAGTATTGCGATGAATAATTAAAGTATGAGTTATCACCGAATCCATAAAATCACGGTCATGCGTAATCAAAATCAATTCACCTTGCCAATCTTGCAAAAATTCCTTGAGCCAACGAATAGAATGAATATCTAGATAATTTGTAGGCTCGTCAAGCAATAACATTTGCGGTTCAACTAACAATAATTTTGCCAAATTAAGCTTAACTTGATAGCCACCCGAAAAATTCTTTGGGTCTTTGTGCAAATCTTCTTCTGTAAAGCCCAAACCATATAAAATATTTTCACCTTTCCAACTTTCATGCTCACGATCTTCGGGCAAAACGGAACAAATCTCTTCTAAAACGCTATTATGCGTAAAATTAATATGCTGTTCCAAATGACCAATCAAATAACCTCGTGGAATTTCTACCGCCCCACTATCAGGTTCTAATTTTTTGAGAATTAATTTTAAAAAAGTTGATTTACCACTACCGTTGCGCCCAATCAAACCAACCTTTTCACGATAATTAATAACAAAATTACCTGCAGAAAAAATCTCTCGACCAGAAAATGAAATTGATAAATCTTTTGCGCGAATCATTTTAGAAAACTTAAATTTTTATTTAGAAATAATGAATTTTTTAAAGATTTTTATCTAAAAATCGTGTCGTTGCTTTAGCACGACTGAATAAAAAGTTTCGCTTGCTTTAGCACGACTGAATAAAAAGTTTCGCTTGCTTTAGCACTACTGAATAAAAAGTTTCGCTTGCTTTGGCACGACTTAAAAAAATATTTTATTATAATTTTATTTAAAAATGGGATTTGGTATAATATCAAAGATTAAATAAAATGACACAATTTAAATAATCATAGAACATTTTATATTTCTATTTATCTTGAATTTTTTTAAATTAATAATAAACTACTTAAAGTTTTTTTTTACAAATTTCATTCAAAAAATAATTTAAATATGATAAACAGATCTTCTTTTGCCTCTTCGGCTTCTAGAGCCTCTTCATATGATTCCGCACTGCGTGATTATATGGTTAAGGTTTATAATAATATGTCAATTGCACTAGTAATTTCTGGTGTTATTGCTTTTTTTGTTGCTAACACTCCAGCATTACTAAAGTTATTCTTTGGAACTGGCCTAGTTTGGGTTGTTATGTTCGCTCCGCTGGCGTTTGTATTTTACTTTAGCTATAAATTAAATTCTATTTCAGCAAGTAAAGCAAAGACATACCTTTGGATATATTCCTCTCTAATGGGGCTTTCTCTAGCATCAATATTTGTAGCCTATACCGGAACAAGTGTTGCAAGAGTTTTCTTTATCTCTGCATCAGTTTTTGGAGCTATGAGTATTTATGGTTATTCTACCAAAAAAGACTTAACAGCTTTCGGATCCTTTTTAATAATGGGTTTAATCGCTATTCTTATAGCTTCTATAGTGAATATTTTCTTAAAAAGCTCTGCTCTTGAATTTGCTATTTCTATAATAGGGGTTCTTGTTTTTGTTGGTCTAACAGCGTATGACACACAAAGAATCAAACAATCATATTACCACTTTGCTTCTAGCGGAGAAATGCTCGGTAAAATGGCAGTTATTGGAGCTCTGAATCTTTATATGGACTTTATAAATCTATTCATAATGCTACTTCGCCTCTTTGGAGAAAGAAGAAACTAATTTAAATAAAATTAATTTAAATCTAAGACCCTGAAAATTTAAATTTTCAGGGTCTTTTTTTTGTCTAGGATGTTTATATACCATTTCCCATCTATAATTCAATATACTGATTGAAACTAAAATCTATCTAAATAAAATTTTTTGGCATTTTTTATTATTAACTTTTTTAGCTTAATCTATGCCAAAAACTATCATTAATATGGTTTGATACACTTAAAATCTAAGGGTACTGCAGCAAATAAATTAAAAGCTATAATGGCTTCCTATAAGCACGGTGCAAAAAAAGTTTCAGAAATATTGGATGTTGATATTATACCAAATCCCATCTTTAAATATTCAATAGGATATTCAAATTCTAACTTCATATTTTTGGTAAAAAAATCTTCAAAAAGCCTCAGCTGTATGGATATACAGCTGAGGCATTTTGAAGATTTTTTTACCAAAAATTTGAACCTAGATCTTTATACCTTATGTGATTAATTAAAAATTGGAAATGGTATAACTAGCTATTCATTGATCTAAAGAAATCTTCATTGGTTTTACTGCCCTGAATTTTCTCTAATAAAAATTCCATTGCTTCAATTGGATTCATAGGATTTACTATTCTACGCAACATCCAAATTTTTGATAAAGTAGCACGATCAGTAAGAAGTTCTTCTTTACGAGTTCCTGACTTGGTAATATCAATAGCTGGAAAAATTCTTTTATCAGAAATTTTACGATCAAGAACAATTTCAGCATTACCAGTTCCTTTAAATTCTTCAAAAATTACTTCATCCATTCTAGAGCCAGTATCAACTAAAGCAGTAGCAATTATTGTTAATGAACCACCTTCTTCAATATTTCTAGCCGAACCAAAAAATCTTTTTGGTCTTTGTAAAGCATTTGAATCAACTCCACCAGTAAGAACTTTTCCAGACGAAGGGATTACTGTATTATACGCCCTAGCAAGTCTAGTAATATTATCAAGCAAAATTACCACATCTTTCTTGGCTTCAACTAATCTTCTGGCCTTTTCAATAACCATTTCTGCTAGCTGAACGTGTCTAGAGGCCGGCTCATCAAATGTTGAACTCACTACTTCTCCTTTTACACTTCTGATCATATCAGTAACTTCTTCTGGTCTTTCATCAATTAGTAACACTAATAAGATAATCTCAGGATGATTACTGGTAATTGAGCGAGCAATATTTTGCATTAGTGAAGTTTTTCCTGTGCGAGGCGGAGCAACAATTAATGCCCTTTGCCCCTTTCCAAGAGGAGTTATCATGTCAATAATTCTGGTACTAGAATCACTATTATTATTTAATTTATCTTGCTCAAGATTAAGTTTTTTTTGTGGATAAAGCGGAGTTAAATCATCAAACAAAACTCGATTACGAATTTTTTCAGGAGAATCAAAATTTACATCATTTACACGAAGTAAAGCGAAATATCTTTCTCCTTTTTTAGGAGAACGAATTTGTCCGCGAACAGTGTCTCCTGTACGAAGGGCAAATCTTTTAATTTGACTTGGAGAGACATATATATCGTCAGAACCTGGGAAATAGTTTGTTTCTGGTGCTCTCAAAAAACCAAAACCATCTTCTAAAACTTCAAGCACACCCTCACCAATTATAACATTGTCAGGACTTTGATCTGAGAAGTTTTTTAAGATGTGATAAATTATGTCTTGCCTTCCAAAATCACTAACATTTTCTAAGCCATTTTGTTTAGCAATCTGAATAAGGTTTTCAGCAGATTTGGTCTTTAAAGATTTTAGTTCAAGAATTTTTTTTGAATCAATTTCTAATTGCTCTCGATTAGGTAAATCTTCTTCATCATCATTATATGAATTATTAATTGAAGCCTGATTATTAGAAAAAGATTGAGCTGAAGTTGTAGTTGATGCTACGCTTTGAGTAGGAACAGGATTAACAATATTGCTACCATTATTTGATTGACGTCTACTAATTAAACGACGTGAAAATGAAGTCTCACTTTGTGTATTAGAGCCATGATTTACAGAAGATTCTGAATTTAGATTTGGGTTATTTGATTGAGAATCTTGATTTTGAACCGAGTCATTATTTTTAGTTTCTGGTGTTTGAGTATTACCAAAGCGAAGCGTTAGAGTATTAGAGGACATTTAGAAAAGATTAGATTAATAAAGATTAAAAGGTTAGTTAATAAGTTATGGTATTAAGAAAATCACTAATTTTTATGCGCTAACAAGGTCAAATTATCTTCATATTACTATCAATTAATATTTAGAGAATCTGTTACCACCAGCATATCAAAAATAGAGGTAATAACTAAAAAACTTTTCGGTATTGAAAAATACTTACTAATTTTTGAATAAACTTCGAATATCTTATAAGAACTTTTGCATATTAAAAAGTCTTAGTCATGCCACTTATTTTTTGAAAAATTCTATCATTTTTAATATGTTAACTAAGCAATATTTTTTGCAGTGATCAATTTTAAAATTTGAAATGATATTTATACCATTTTAGCTTGAAAATTCATAATTTTAACTTAGCCCATTTACTTCATATTTTTGGCTAAAATCCTTAAAAGCCCTAAAGAGTTTTTGTATGCAACTCTTTTTCTTAACAATTTTTATCTCAAAAATATTTTGTTATATTGGCTAATTTTCAAGTTAAAATGGTATTTATAATTTTTGAAGCATAAAAAAGCTTACTATCTAAAATAAAAGTGGTTTCTTGAATTAATTTGGTAAGCAACCTTTGAGAAGCTTTAACTTCTACCCATGCTTAGGTATAAGAAATGAAGTCTTAAACTTATCATGTTACAAATTTAATGTCAAGATATTAAAATATATTTGTAAAGAAATCTTTAATGTAGTGGAAAAATTCCATACCAATAAATAAGGCTAATACAGAAACAATTATTCCTATTATTCCCACCGCAATACCAATTATTATAAATAACCCATCTTTACTTAACATGCCAAAAGAGGTTATTAATATACCAATTCCAGGAATATAGTTGGATAAAGGCATTGGTATAAGAATAAATGAAGAAAATATCAGCAAAAACACCCCTACTAACCTTTCTCCATATGATTGGCTTAAAAACATAAATCTTGGTTTTAAAAATCTTTCAACTTTCCGAATTAAAAAAGAGGATTTTTGAACTATCATGATCAAAACCGACCTTTTTACTGAGAGATTAGATAGTTTTTTAGGCAATTTTGGAGCACTGTATCCCATTGCCATTTGTAATGAAAAGATAACTAATGGTAACGAAATTATACTTGGAAAAGGTGGAGGTGTTGGAATTACAATTCCAAAGGAAAAAATCATCATAACCAAACCAAAACCAATTGATTCCATGGCATCAATTATATCATGAATCATTATTCTGTCTGATGAAGATTTATTAACTACATCTTCAATTATTTGCGTTGTAATAATTTTATTTCTATCCACAGTAAGCTAAGTAAATTTTATTTGATAATTTTATAAGCTCTATGTATTAGAATTGCTATTATTATTTTGATTAATTTCAGAAGAGTCTTTTTTTGCATCATCTTCTTTTAAACCTTTTTTCAAACTTTTTATTCCTTTGCCAATGTCGCCCATAACTTGAGGCAACTTCCCCGCTCCAAACAATACAAAAACTATAACCAATATAAGCAATAACTCTCCCATTCCAACCATAAAAAACCCTCCAAAAAAATTAAATTATTTTATTATTTTCATTAATTCGTCCCATTCTCTTTGAGATAAATCACTTGATTCTTGACTAACTTTTTGACCATTGATCATTTTTTTAATTACTTCAATAGCAGGACCAGAAAAATTTTTTCCTGATTTATTATTTTTTATAAAAGCATGATAACAATTTGGAACCCATTTCTTAACAATATCTAACATTATTTCAGCATATACTCGTATTTCATATTGAGCATGGGAATCGGCTCTTAAATTTAAAAAATGTAATAAATTATGAAGATCAATCTTCCAATACCATTGAGTATAGCAATTAAGTGGTAAATTCATTCTTGCCAATTCACGAGCCAAGCCGTCTTTTTGATTATCGATAATATTGCCATCTACATCTTGATTAATCATTTCTAAGTAATGTTTATATGAATTCTCACTATCTTTTTTTAGAATTTCTAAAACTTTTTTTTGTTCTTGATGACTTAAAATCTTTGATTCGTCCCGACCTTGATGATTAATTTTTGATTGCGCCGATAAATGCTGTGGCGATGGAATATAAAATTCATCTTCCATGATCGAGTATCTGGCTGAATATTCATTGACCGAAGCTGTTCTATGCCTAATCCACTGACGAGCAATAAAGATTGGTAATTTAATATGAAATTTAATCTCACACATTTCAAACG
>CAMASZ010000061.1 GCA_945861125.1 Rickettsia typhi
GTGACCATATTTTTTTTTAGCAGCGAGTTTTATTCCCTCTTCCATTGCTTCAACTACTTCATTTGGTGATATTCCTTTTTCATGAGCAATATTTTCAGCAACTAGCAATATTTCTTTGTTGCCCATAATAGTTAAGTGAGTAGCCATATTAAGATTAAATTAAATTATATATTCTTTTATTATATATTCTTTATTTTTATGTGGAGCTAATCCCACATCCAAATTGGTAAAGATTCCAAATTAGATTTTATTTTTCTCATATGCATTAGCGCAACACCCCACTTTGTGGGGATCCCCATATAATCAAGCCCTGCTTCAATGCTAATAAGAATTTTTGTAAATTGAAATACTTATATTGAGATTATTAAATGAGAGTCATCCAGTTTGAGAGTGAAAATATAGCCACAATAGTACAGATTTCAAAATATGAAATCAATATATTATTTATTAAAAATGTTAATTTTTGAAAGTATTGTAAATTTTTACAAATAAAACCATTGAAGCAACGATAGTTGTAAAAATATTAGCAATTATTATCACATTATTTTCAATCAAAAAGCCGTATATTGTCCAACCAATTACACCAATAACGAACAATAGATACATTAATAGTGAAATTCCTTCAGTATTTTTAGTTTTAATGGTTTTAATAGCCTGCGGTAAAAAACTTACACTGGTTAAAAACGCTGATAAATAGCCAATAAAATCAATCATATTTAATTAAAATTCTAGATCTTTTCTTATATAATGGCAGTTATAGCCATCAGGATTTTTCTTTAAATAATTTTGATGATATTCTTCAGCAGTATAAAAAATACCAGCTTTTGATAATTTGGTTACAATTGGATTATTAAAAACTCCAGACTGATCTAGCTTTTTAATTAAATTTTCTGCTATTTCTTTTTGTTCTTTATTAAGATAAAAAATTTCTGAACGATATTGAGTTCCAATATCATTTTGCTGTTTATTCAATTGAGTTGGATCATGAATCTTAAAAAAGAATTTTAGAATTTTTTCATAAGAGGTTTTATTTGGATCAAAGATAATTTTAACGCTTTCAGCATGACCACTCAAACCTAATTTTACGATATCATAAGTTGGATCTTTATAATTGCCACCAATATAGCCAACTTCAGTGTTTATAACACCAACAAATTTACTAAATAAATTTTCAACTCCCCAAAAACAACCTCCAGCTAATATAGCGGTTTCATATTTATTATTAGCCATTGAGTTTTTAGAAAAATTAATTAGTAACAAAAAAATTAAAAAAAATTTAATCATTATTAAACATCATTATTTATTTTATCTTGCAAGCTCTTGATTTTTTTATTTGTAGAAAATTTGTAAAATAAATTTTTTATCAAAGTTTTAGAAAATATTAAAACTGCAAAAACTAATCCTAAAATAAAACAACCAATCATTACAATAAAAGCTCTAGTTTCAATTTCAAAGGGCATTGGATATAAGTGGATTATCATTATATCTCTGTTATTAACCATAAAAACAATAGCCAATATTAAGAACAAAATTATAAATATGGTATGAATAAATTTAAAAATTGATTTAAGAAATTTCATAATCTTAGGTTTTTTAGTAAAATTTTTTCTAGTTGTTGATCATTTTCTGGTTTTTTCTTATACCACGCTTCAAACCCTATTAAAGCTTGATTTATCAGCATTCCTAGTCCTGTAATTATTGTATTACCTTTTTTATTAGCCTGATTTAATAAATCAGTTATTAATGGTTTATAAACTATATCATAAACCAAAGCAGTTTTATTTAATTTAGATAAGTCAATTATCAACGGATCTTGACCTTCCATACCAAGAGAAGAAGAATTAACAAGTAAATCACAATTTTTTAAATTGTCATCAAAACTTTTTTTATCAAGGATGCTTAATTGACAATTATTTTCATTCGCAAAACTAGAAAAGTGTTTTATTAAGTTAGTGGCTCGCTGTTGATCTCTATTATAAATAAATATTTTTGACACTGAAGATTTTATTAAACCGTAAATAATTGCTCTACTAGCCCCTCCGGCGCCCACCAAAAAGACCTCTTTTGATTTTAAATCAAAATTAGGAGCATTAAATTTAAGGTTATTTATAAAACCAGCAGAATCAGAATTATGGCCAAATATTTTTTTATCGTCAGTGATAATCACGGTATTAACTGCACCAATGGCTCTTGCAGAATTACTGAGATAATCGCACATCAAAAATATCTCTTCCTTATGTGGTATAGTAACATTAAATCCTGCAAAGTTATTTTTTATTAAATATTTAACTTTAGATTTTAAATCATCTTTCTTAACAAGAATTGCTTCGTAAGTTCCGTTTATATTATATTTATCTAGAAAAAAATTATGAATTATAGGCGATAATGAATGAGATATTGGATCACCGATAACTCCTGCTTTTATGATATTATTATTCATAATTTATTTATTTGAATCATCGGTTTTCTTATCATTTGGATTATTACTATTACTTTCTTTTCTATTTTTAGTGTGGTCAGGCATATAAGGTTTTTGTTGTGGAATAGGAATTTTCGGCAATAACTTAGAAGTAAACTTCTTATCTTTGTAATATATTATTTTTTTACAACGAATTGGCGGTTGAGATTCAATTAAAATTAACTGATCTTCTCTTGGCAATTGAATTACTTCTTGAGGAAGAATAAGAGCTCTTTGTACCCCAGATAAATGCAAAGAACGCGAACCGGGATTTAGATCAAGATATTTAGGTTTATTATAAGAAATTTGGGTAGCCGTTTTATTGCCCACAAGCTGAGAAATAAGATTGGCAGTCTGATAGTTATTGGCTGCAAATGTAACTCGATAGGTAGCATTCGATAAAAATGAGTTCATACCACTTTCTTCATATATTCCTTTTAATTGCTCAGTATCTTGAATAATTAAAAATAATCTAACCCTGTAACCACGAAAATAGGCTATGCCAGCAAGAAATTGCTCCATTTTTCCTAAGGTTGGAAATTCATCCATCATCATTAAAACTCCATATTTTTCACTTGGTTGCGGTAAACGAGCCGTAAAAAATGCCGCAGCTTGCTGATAAAACATACCAAGCAAAGGTTTAAGACGAGATATATTATCTGGAGTAACACCGACATAGATAGTATGTGGCTCCATTTTTAATTCATGTAAGTTAAAATCACTGGTAGCAGTTGTGGTATCAATTAAAGGGTTAGCCCATAATTCCAAAGATGAGTTGGCGGTTGAAGTTACTGATCCACGCTCTTTATCTGGCTTTTGAAGATATGAAGCAATATTCATATATGATACTGGGTGAATTTTCTTACCCATAGTATCAAGTATTACCGCTAGATTATAAACAACATCATCGCTTCTTAATGTTCTAACAACTTCTCCTAATGTTGTGGGTTTATTTTCATCAGCAACCAAATATAACATAACACCAGCAAGAAGAGAGCGCGCCTCATTAGACCAGAATTCTTGCTTTGGTAGTAAAAAGTTACAAATTTTTTGAACATCATCAACCATTTGACCAGGTTTATCACTAATCCAATCCATGGGATTGTAACAGTGACTAATTCCATTGGGATCAGCTGGATTCCATAAAAAGACTTTTTGCTTCAAATGCTGTCTTCGCCAACCAGAAGTGAATTCATAGTTTTCAAGTTTAATATCATGCACAATTACGGAGTCTTTCCAGAATAATAAATTAGGAATAACAAAACCAACACCCTTACCAGATCCAGTTGGTGCAAATAATAAAATATGCTGATAACCCTCTGCTATTAGTAATTTTTTTTTATACTCACCAAGCAAAACACCGCTTTTTGATCTTAATCCCATTTTTTTTATTTCAGAAGGATTTGCAAAATGGGCATCACCATGAATTGACTCAGGCTTCTTAAATGGCCTCCAATCAATTAAAGGCGCTCTAAAAATCCATCCCAAAATCAGCAAAATAGTATATGGTAATAAAGTGGTAAGCCATAATTTAAAAACAAAACCATTATAACTATCTAAGGTTAGTTTATTTCGATTTATATAATAAAATTTCCAATAGGTAAAAAGAGATTTTTTGATGTATAAAAACTGCTCTTTAATTGGTAATTTTATGTATAATTTAATGATATCTAATTTGCCATTTATAGTAACGATAACTAGTGTTCCGGTAATATAAAAACATAACAAAAAAATAAAAACAATTAAGCAAGATATAATTGTAAAATTTCTTATATGCCGAAGTGGCACGTTATCTTCTGGTGTTGACATTATCTAATAGTTTAAACTTAATTTTAATATGATTCTGGCGTAATTTCATTTAATAATATTTTTTATTAAAAACAATTTTTTTATTTAAAAACTATTCACTAATTAATTTTTTAGCTACTTCAATTGCTTCATCACTAATTTGTTCTCCAGATAACATTCTTGCAATTTCTTTAGTAATATTTTCTTGATCAAGGTTTTTAATAATTGTTTTAATGTTATTATTATTTGTTTTACTAATTTTAAAGTGAGTATCGGCTTTAGAAGCAATCTGTGGATGATGCGTTACAACCAAGACCTGTAAATTTTTTGATAATATTTTTAGTCTCTTGCCAACAGCATCGGCAACACTTCCACTAATACCACTATCGATTTCATCAAAAATAATTGTTGGCACAGATTTTACATCAATCAATGCCACTTTTAAAGCGAGCATAAATCTTGATAATTCACCGCCAGAGGCTATTTTACTTATTTCATCAAAATTATTTTTATTTATTGACGCCATAAATTTAACCGATTCATAACCATTGGCAAAATATTGCTTTGATTGATTATTTTCTAAATCTTTAAATTCAACTAAAAATTTTGTTCCTTGCATTTTTAAAAACGCCAACTCTTGCTCAACTTTTTTTGCCAAAATTAAAGCCGCTTTTTTTCTACTTTGGGTTATTTCTTTAGCAATAATTTCATATTCTTTTAGCTTAACTATTTTTTGTTTTTGCAACTTTTCTAATAACTCATCTTGAATATTTATTCCAACAACTTTCTTTTCACAATCTTTTTTAAAATTATTTAATTCATCAACTTTTACATTAAACTTTCTAGCAAGATTTCTAATGAGAAAAAGTCTTTCTTCAATTTCTTCGCGATTATTTTCTTGATTATTAATTTGATTAATTATTGATTCACAAATCGATGTTGCTGAATCTATGTTATTAATATCTTGATCGATATTTTGATTAATTTTATCAAATTCATTAGTATTACTGATTAAAAAATTATTAATAATATTTTGATTACGCGATAATATTTTTTGAGATTGAATCAATGATGAATTAGCTTCAATAAAATTGTTTCTCAATTCATTTAAAAAATTAAGAATTTTTTCACGAGCAATAAATTGATCTTTGCTTTTAATTAATTCTTGCTCTTCATTTTCTTGAATAGACGCACCCTCTATTTCTTTAATAACATGCTGAAGATAATCTTTTTCTCTTAAAAAATTTTCTTGCTTTGACAACAAATCAAGTATTTCAGCGTCAATTTCCTTCAACTCTTCAAATATTTTTTTTAATTTTTTAATTAACAATTGATTATTAGCATATTCATCAAGAATTGTTAAATGAAAGCTAGAATTTAATAAACCGTGCTGCTCATGCTGACCATTGATTTCAACTAAATTTTCTCCAATTTTAGCCAATAAATTAACTCCAATTAAAATATCGTTAACGAATGCTTTACTTGTAGAATTTTCCTGAATTGTTCTTCGAATTACTATTGAAGTTTGATTTTGATTATCAATTAAATCATGATCTAATAATATTTTTTTACATTGATCATTTTTACTAATATCAAATTCAGCAGTTACTGAAGCTCTATCATCATTTTTGCCAATCATTCTTAGATTAGAGCGAAAACCCAAAACCAAACCAATAGCATCGAGAAGAATTGATTTTCCTGATCCAGTTTCTCCGGTAAGAATACATAAACCTTGTGAAAAATGAATTGTTGCTTTATCTATAAGAACTATATTATTAATGGATAATGATTTAAGCACAATTAATAAAATTTATGTTTACGCTTGATAAAAAATTAGCTTTGGATAGCTATCATGTAAAAGATTTGGAGTTATCAAGATTGTTGTTAATGAACGACTCAAATTATCCTTGGTTTATTTTAGTTCCCAGAAAAAATAATTTAGTTGAGTTAACTGACCTTGATTTTAATGATCAAATTAAACTTTTAAAGGAAATAAATATTATATCAAAAATTTTAAAAGAAAATTTTAATGTAGATAAAATAAATATTGCCACCTTAGGTAATATTGTTAAACAATTACATATTCATATCATTGGAAGAAAGCTTGATGATGCAAGCTTTCCTAAACCTGTATGGGGTAATTCAATTATTAAAAAATACAATCAAGATTATGCTAATAGAATTATTACGAAATTAAACAAAATATTAACCAATGAATAATGACTTAAAAATTAAAAAAATTATCTATCGAGCAATTCATAGAGGATGTAAAGAAACAGATTTTCTTTTAGGAAATTTTTTTGAAGCAAATGTAAACAATATAGAAAAATTAGATATTCAAGCCTGCTCTGATTTTCTCGAAGAAGATGATATGCAAATTTATGATTGGATCTTAAATAAAGTTCCCATAAATGATAAATACAAAGATATAATTACGGCAATTAGAAAATTTCATAATCTAATCTGATAACAAGTTATACCAATTATCATTTTAAAATAAACATTCTTCACAAAAATTTTTAGATAAAAAAGTTAGAAAACGAAAGCTGTAAACCCATACAAAATAAGGATTTTTAGGACATTGTCGCAAATCAAATTTTTTTAAGAAATTCTGTGATTATAAAATTTTTGAAAGGTAAGCGTACCTAGATGTACGTGACTAGATTTAGTAAGTTTCAAAAATTTTAGAATTATGAAAATTTCAACAAAAAAGTTGATTTGTGACAGTGCCATTATCAGAATAAAATCTTCTTTTATTTCTTCGGATAACTCTTTTAAATAAACATTCATACAAGCTGTATTAACATTGGGCATTAAAAAGGTAAAGTCTGACCATTGCTAGGATTTATACCAAATCCCATCTTTAAATATTTAATAGGATATTCAAATTCTAACTTCATATTTTTGGTAAAAAAATCTTCAAAAAGCCTCAGCTGTATGGATATACAGCTTCATTTTTTAAAGATTTTTATCACAAAAATATTTTGTTATAATTT
>CAMASZ010000062.1 GCA_945861125.1 Rickettsia typhi
CATAAAATTGGGCTTCTTTTTGTGATAAATTATATTTAAATCTAGTATAAATTCTTTTTATTAAGAGACTAAATGAAACAAATAAAGAAGTAATTAAAAGAGTTACCCATCCACCTTCATAAAATTTTTCAAAAATAGTAATTGTTAAAATACTAAAACAAACAATAAATCCGATTGATGATGTTAGTAGTTTTCTTAACCATTTTGGTTGCCTTCTTCTATGACGTAACCAGTATATACTTAGCCCCAATAATGATAATGAGAAAGTAATAAATACATTAATTGAATAAAGAACTACCAACATGTGAACCGATCCGCCAGTGATTAGTAAAGTTATAATCGCTGATATTGCCATAAATAAAACACCATTTTTGACCACTAATCTACTTGAAAGAGAGCTAAAAGATTTGGGCATCCACTCATCAGAAGCCATGCTAGCAACAACATTGGGACCAGCTAGAAATCCTGCATTAGCAGCAACTATTAATAATCCTGCTTCAAAAATTAAAACCATTGGTACAAATATTTTTCCAATATCTAAATCATTGTAAACCCAATTTTCTGTAATCGCGTAAAACACCGTAGCATTAAGAGTCTGCCCCTCAATCTTCGTAACTCCCCATAGTAAATAAATAATAATAATTCCTGCGGCCATAAATGCTAAAGAAATTGCCACTAAGAACATGGTAATCTTGGCAGTTCTAACTTTTGGTTCACTTAAAGTATTAACATTATTTGAAACCGCTTCCAAACCAGTATAAGTTCCGCCACCCATCGAAAAAGCTTTTAAAAAAATCGATATAACAAAAAACCATCCGAGAGAATCTTTCATTTCTGAAGTTTCGTTGATAGCCTTTGGAACCAAATGTGACAAGCCATAATGATGATCAGCAATACCATATACAATCAGAAAAAAATGCGTAATTATAAAACCTAAAAATATTGGCATTAGAAATTTTATTGATTCTTTCATACCTCTTAAATTGAGAAGCGCCAATAGAGCAACAAAAAATATTGCTATAATTAATTTTGCTTTCTGGAATTCATTAGGCAAGAAACTAAAAATTGCATCAACACCGCTTGCAATTGAAATAGCAATAGTAAGAACATAGTCAATTATTAATGCCGAACCAGAAACAACTCCAGCATATTTTCCTAGTAATCTTGTTGCAACTCTGTAGCCTCCTCCACCGTTTGGAAATAACTCAATTACCTGCACATAGGCATAGGAAATTATAAAAACCGTTAAAGCAGTTGCTATAGCTAGATATATTGCCAGTTCTTCGTGAGTCCCTAGGGCGAGAAAGGCTTCTTCAGGACCATAACATGATGATGATATTCCATCTGCGCCCAAACCAACCCAAGCTAAAAAAGCAATTAGAGAAATACTCTTTCTTGTTTCTTTATCAAAAAAATCACGTGGAATACCAAATAAAAAATTTCTTATTTTTAAGAACATGTTGAATAAAATTCTATAAATTCTGTACTGAAATATTTTGTTTTAAAAAAGACATTAATTCATTTATTAATTCTTTAGATTTCTTGCCTTTAATTATCTCAATACCAGAAGAAATATCAAGCATTTTAGCTCTAGTAACTTCTAAAGCTTGACAAATATTATCTATGTTTAAACCTCCCGATAAAAACCACTCTTTTTGATGATGAAAATTTTTTAGAATTTCCCAGTCAAAATAATTACCACTACCAGCTATTTTATTATCAAATAAAAATAAGTCGGCGACAAAATTAAACTGATTAACATTTTGCAAATCTTCTTTGCAACTTATTCTAAAGGCTTTAATTATTTTTATTTTTGGAAAAAAACTTTTAACTTTTTCTAAAAATTCAACATTTTCATCTCCATGAAATTGCCAAAAATCAATATCAAGATTATCATTTAATTGTTTTAAAAAATCTAATGAAGGATTGACCAATACCGATACCTTTTGAACATCATCATCAATTATATTAGAAAAAAGAAATTTAGCGGATTCTATGTTAAGATAGCGCGGTGATTTTTCGTAAAAGACGAAGCCAACAAAGTCACAACCACAAGATATTGCAAACTTAAGTGGCTCTAACTCTGTAAAACCACATAATTTAATTTTCATACATTAAAATTTAAAACCTGCTGGCAATGAAATTCCGTTGGTTGCCATCTTAATTGAACTATTTGAGCCTTCATCAATTTTATTTTTGGCATCATTAAATGCTGCAATTATTAAGTCTTCTAAAATTTCTTTTTCATCAACTTTAATTAGCGATTCATCAATAAAAACTTTTTTTAATTTATGATTTCCACTAACAACAACTTTAACTAGACCCCCACCAGAAGAGCCTTCATAATCAGTATTAGCGAGATCCTCCTCGATTTTTTTCATTTTCGCCTGCACTTCTTGCGCCTGCTTCATTAGTAATTTTAGGTCCATAACTTTGAGAAATATTTATTATAAAAAATTTTTACTTTATATTTTAAAATGTTAATTATTTTCCTTATATAGCCAACCTTGTCAACTGTTTCTTTGGCATATAAAGAATATTCAAAGTTTTTAAAATTTTTAATTTCTATTTTTAAATTAGCTACTTTTTTTGCTTTTAATATTGGTGCATATATGGGATCTTTATAAATAACACTCACTTTCACATCTTCAATATCTATTTCTCTTGGAACGGAAATTGAAACATCTTGATCAATAATCATATCAACTTTTGACTTACTACCAAGCCATACATTAGCAGAAGATATAGTTTGGCCTTTGGTAAAAATATTTAGCTTCTTATATCTATTAAATCCATAATCAAATAAATCAGTTACCAATTGCTCTCTTTGCTTGGAAGTTTTAGCTTTATTAACTACAGCTATCAATCTTCTATTGTCTCGCTTTACTGTTGCTACAATGCCATATCCGCCTTGATTGGTATGGCCAGTCTTTCCACCAACTACACCGTCATAATTATTTCTTATAAGCGGATTGCGGTTCTGTTGGGTAATATTACGATAAGTAAACTCTGGAATTTCAAAGTAGTGAACATATTCCGAAAACCTTTGATATAACTCCATGGTAAGAATCGCTAAATCTCTTAAAGTCATGTAGTGCCCATCTTGATACAAACCATGAGGATTCATAAAATGGCTATTTCGCATATTTATTTCTTTGGACTTTAAGTTCATTAAACGCAAGAAATTTGCTATACCTCCCGCTGTTGATTCGGCCAACGCCGTAGCTGCATCATTTCCTGATACTACCAACAATCCTTTTAATAACTCTTCAACAGAAACAACATCTCCATAATTAAGGAACATTGAAGAACCATATTTACGCCAAGCATCTTTTCCTATAAAACATTTATTATCAAGCTTCAAAGAACCGCTCTTTATCAGATCGAAAATTACATAAGCAGTCATTAATTTTGTCATTGAAGAAGGTGGCATAGGAACATCAGCATTTTTTGATAAAAATACTTCTTTAGTATCGGCATCAATTAGAAAATAGTAGTCAGAACTTGCAATTGATTGTGGCAACTCTTCTGCAAGAATATTTTTTGAAAAAAATAAAAATAAAATAGCGATGTTTAGTAATTTTAATTTTTTATTCATTAATAATTAATAAATAATAGGAGAAGAGATCCCGCTATGAAAAAGTATGAAATAGTTCAAGCTACAAATAAAAATCAGAAATAAGAAATCTACTTAGGATGACCTTGGTATATTTTGTTTAGATTTTTTAGGCTTTTTATTGAGATTTTTTTTTAGGATATTTTCTTGTTTTATTTGTTGATCTATTTCTAGATTAGCTAAATTTTGCTCATGATCATTTGCAAGTATTTTTTTTGTTTTATTTTTTCTTATCAAATCTTTTGTTTCAGCAATTATTGACTTACTAATTGCTATATCCGATTCAGATCTTTGTGAATTAATAAGATCGATTGATTCTTGAACAGATTCAATGCTAGCTAATAAATATTCTTTTTCTGAAGCATTTGTAGCAATACCATAAGAATCATTTGCTGGAATTTCAATTAAATCAAACTCCTGACCTTTCGTTGAAAATGGAACATGGGTTCCCAAATTATAGCTTAATTCAAATATATTTTTAGGTAATGAATTTGATGGATTTGCCTGAGATAAATTATCGTAAACTTCGCGGTTAGGTAAATACTCTTTCAAAGGAACATCGAATTGATTAATGTCGACATATTGTGTATAGTCTTTTTCAGTAACATTTATAACCTTATTTGCTTGCGGAGCGTTTTCAATTAAAGGGCTTCTTCTTTGTTTGTTTATAAGATCAACTTGATCTTTATATTTCTTTTCAAAGTTAGCATTATATTTATTTTCTTTGCTACAAGAAAAAAGAAAAGTTAATGCAACAAGAATTATCAATAAATTTTTTAATTTAAAATTTCTACAAATTAAATTCATTTTATTTTAGAAAATAGCTTTTAAAGAAATCATTTAATCTTGGTAACTATTGCATCATGACCAGATTTTTTAATTTTTTGCATTATTTGAATTGCCGAAGTTTTATCTTTAAATGGACCAATCAAAGCTCTGTAAATTACCTTATCGCCATCAATTGTTTCTAATTTTCCAGATCCAAATTTTTTCATTTTTAATAAACTTGCTTGAGCATTATCTTTACTTTCAAAAGAACCAATTTGCACATAAAACTTGCCAACTGCTGGATTATCATTTGAGGCTTTAAGATAAGTTATTTTTGAAGAAGCCTCTCGAGAAGGTTTTAAAACCTCTCTAATAGCATTAGCATCTACAGCTTCGGGTTGCTTTTCTTCTTTAACTTCAGCAAGATCATATTCTTTTACCGGCTTCTCGGACTCTTCTTGTACAATATTTGAATTAGGCTCTGATCCTTGTAAATTGCTTGGTGGAGTTTTTTCAGTAATCTGATTGGAATTGTTTATATCGGTCTGTAATGGCTGTTTTTTGAAATTATTGGTGGTATTTTTAGAAAAACTTGGCTGAATTGTTTGTTGAATATTATTAGCTGATACAGCTCCAAAATCAGATTTAGGAACAACACCATTATTGCCAATTTTTCTGGCAGCCTCTTGAGCAGCAATTGCTTGAACATTTAACTCAGGAACTCTGGTATTGATTTTTCTAGCCTTACCTTGCAAATCAACAATCCTAATATTTGCATGATTGTTAGAACCCAATGAACAGGAAAACAATATTGTTAATAAAAATAAGGAATATGTTTTTAAGAAAAAGTTTTGCATTATGTTTAAAATTAATTTGCTCTAGCTAGAAAATAAAATCACTGTTTAATAAATACAACATTTAAATTAAATTTTATCAGTTCTGTTTAAATTCATCAAATTTTGATTCGAAAAGAATTAAATAACACCAATAGAGAAGATGATGACATAGCAATAGCCGCAACCAAAGGTACAACCATTCCAGACATTGCAAGTGGAATTGCCAAAACATTGTATATTAAAGCTATAATTAGATTTTGCTTCATCAGCAGATTTGCCTTATTTCCATAATGAAATAGATCTAAAACTGGATTTAATTTTTCACTGTTGATTATTACATCAGCAACATTTTGAGAAATATCAATCGCCTTAGAAAATGATACTGATATATCGGCACTAGCTAAGGAAGGAGCATCATTTAAACCATCACCTATCATCATAAATTTCTTATTTTGCTTTTTTAAATTTTCTAAGAACTCTAGCTTTTGCAACGGAGTTTGCTGATATAAAAATTCTTTAATTCCAACTAGATTAGCAACATCTTCAACAACTTCTTTTATATCACCAGAAAGCAAAATTACTTTCTTATTAATATTCTTAAGTCCTTTGACCATCTTTTGAGCATCTTCTTTAATATTGTCTGTAAATAAAAACAAAATCTCTAACTCATTTATTTTCATAAAACAGTGTAGGTTAATAAATTTAATAATGCCCTTATTAGCTTTCCAAAAATCATCACTTAGATTAATATTACAGAATTCTTTGCGACCCAATCTAATTATATTATCTTCAAATTTACCAATAATTCCAAAACCTTTACTCTCTGTACCAGCAATGTTTTCTAAAACACCTTGATAACTCTTTAAAATTGATTGAGCTATTATATGTTTACTACTTTTAGAAATTGAAGCTGCTATCCGTAAATAGCGCTC
Organism: Rickettsia typhi; assembly: GCA_945861125.1. GTDB lineage: Bacteria > Pseudomonadota > Alphaproteobacteria > Rickettsiales > UBA1997 > CAILUF01. The sequence continues at coordinate 6,153 of CAMASZ010000062.1, forward strand.
TTTTTCTTTTTGATTCGATATTTTTTTTAAATTATTTTTTTCTATGATAAAAATATCTTTTAACTCAGGACTACCAACAGTTAGACTGCCAGTTTTATCAATTATTACATGATTTACTTCAAATATTTTCTCAAAAATTTCACCATTTTTAACTAACAGGCTTTTTTTAAGAAAATTAGAAATAACAATAGTTTGAACAATTGGAATTGCTAAAGCCAAGGCACATGGGCAGGTTATTATTAAAACTGCTATCGAATTCATTAAAGCGCTTTCAAAGCCAATTTTAAAGTAAAATACTGATATAAAAAAGGTTAATAAAGCTAATAAATGAACTAATGGAGTATATATTCTGGAAAGTCTATCGGCAATTCTAACATAATATGTTTTTTTCTCTTCAACTGTTTTTATAATATTAATAATTTCAGCCAACATGCTTTGCGATGGAGGCTTATTGATTTCTACTCTAATTAAATTTGTTAAATTAATCATTCCAGCCAACACTTCTTCACCTTTGGAGAATTTTTTAGGTATAGACTCGCCAGAAATTAATGAGTTATCTATTTCGCTTTCTCCTTCAATAATAACTCCATCGGCAAGAATTTTTTCACCGGGAGCAACCAGTAAAATCATATTTTTCTTTAAATTCTTGGTGGCAATTATTTTAACTTTGTCATTGTTTTCAATTCTAGCAAAGCTTGCCGATAGCATCGTAAATTGAGTTGCCAGACTAAAAGCTTTCTTGCGAGCTTTAAAATCAAGATATCTACCAATTAATAAAAAGAAAATAAGCATTATCGCCGAATCAAAATAAACATACTCTGAACCCCTAAAAGACTGAATTAAGCTTGCTAAGCAGGCGAGAAAAATTGCTATTGATATTGGTAAATCCATATTCGGATAACCAGCTTTTAAAGATTTGTAAGCCGATATAAAAAAAGGACGAGCAGAATATACGGCAACTGGCAAAGCAACTAGAGATGAAAAAAAGT
>CAMASZ010000063.1 GCA_945861125.1 Rickettsia typhi
TTGGTACCGATAGTAATGATATTTTATTTTCAAAAATAGAACATGCATCGGTATATAATTGTCGACCTAATAATAAAAGAATTCACGAAATTAATGTTCAAAAAAATGGATTAATTGATAAGGAAGATTTAAAGAATAAAATTCCTAAGAATAAAACTTTTTTAGTTTCAGCAATGCTTGCTAATAATGAAACTGGCGCAATTCAAAACGTTGAGGAAATTTCAAAATTAACTCATCAAAACTTTGGATTAATTCATTGCGATTTGGTTCAGGCAATCGGTAAAATTAATGTCGACATTGAAAAAATTAACCCAGATTATGCAGTAATATCAGCTCATAAAATCAATGGCCCTCAAGGTGTTGGCTCCCTATTAATTCGAAAAGGTTTAGATATAAAACCATTAATACATGGCAGTAAGCAACAAAAATCTAAAAGGGCCGGAACCATGAATATTGCTGGAATTGCTGGCTTTGGTGAAGCTTGCAATCAAGCTAAAAAAAATCTAGAGAAATATCATGAAATTTCAAAATTAAGAAATTACTTAGAAGATTCTCTTAAAAATATTGCAGGTGAAAATATAAAAATTTTTTGTTCCGAAGTTAATCGTCTTGCAAATACTAGTTTTATTGCTCTTAAAAATATAGATTCCCAAACTCAATTAATTAATTTTGATTTAAATGGAATATGTGTAAGCTCTGGATCAGCTTGTTCTTCTGGTTCTTTAGATCAATCAAGAGTTCTTAAAGCAATGGGAGTTTCTGATGAATTTCTAAAAGGCGCAATAAGAATAAGTTTAGGACATGAAAATTCAATATCAGATGTCAATAAATTTATCCAAGTCTGGCATGAATTTTACAAAAAATTTTATTAATATATTCTTAATTAATTATAAAAAAAATGACAATTAAATTGCCAATATATCTAGATTATCAATCAACAACACCTATTGATCCAAGGGTAATTAAAATAATGACAAGAGCCATGGAAGATGATTTTGGTAATCCACACTCACGAAGCCATAGCTATGGATGGAAAGCTGAAGAATTGGTTGAAAATGCAAGGAAGCAAATTGCAAATTTAATTAATGCTAATGAAAAAGAAATATTTTTTACCTCTGGTGCCACTGAATCAAATAATATAGCTATAAAAGGAGTTGGACATTTTTATAAAAATGCCAATAAAAATGAAATTATAACATTAGCAACCGAACACAAATGCGTTATTAATTCATGCCGAGATTTAGAACAAGAAGGATTTAAGTCAACTTTTTTACCAGTTCAAAAAAATGGCTTAGTTGATTTAAATCTTCTTGAAAATTCAATTAACGATAAAACTTGTTTAATTTCGGTAATGGCAATTAATAATGAAATTGGAGTTATTCAACCAATTAAAGAAATTGGAGAATTATGTAGAAGAAAGGGGGTTTTCTTTCATACTGATTGCGCTCAAGCTTTTGGTAAAATTCCTTTAAATGTCGAAGAAATGAATATAGATTTAATGAGTATATCTGGTCATAAAATTTATGGACCAAAAGGAATTGGAGCTATTTATATTCGTAGAAAACCAAGAGTAAGAATAAAATCTTTAATTAGCGGTGGTGGTCAAGAGCGCGGAATAAGATCTGGAACAGTTCCAACTTTTTTAGCAGTTGGCCTTGGTTTCGCTTCCGAAATTGCCAAAAATGAAATTGAAAAAGATTTTCAACATGTAAAAAAATTAAGTGATAAATTTTATCAATCTATAACCAATCTTACTCACGTTTATCTAAACGGTGATAAAACTAATCGCTACCCCGGTAATTTAAACTTTTCTTTTGCAGGAATTGAAGGAGAATCAATGATTATGGCAATTAAGGATTTAGCGGTATCATCTGGTTCTGCCTGTACTTCTGCTTCACTTGAGCCCTCTTACGTACTTCATGCTTTAGGAGTAGAAGATGATCTTGCCCATACTTCAATTCGCTTTGGTTTTGGACGCTTTACCACTGAAGAAGAAATTGATTATGCAATAAATTTAATTGCCAATAAAGTTTCTAAACTTCGCGCTATGAGCCCATTATGGGAAATGATCCAAGAAGGGGTTGATTTAAAATCAATTAATTGGAAATCACATTAATAAAATTTAAAGGAGAAATTATGTCATATTCAAAAGAAGTTATAAATCATTATGAAAATCCACAAAATGTTGGATCTTTTAATAAAGATGAAAAAAATATTGGCACTGGCTTAGTAGGAGCTCCAGCCTGCGGAGATGTAATGAAATTACAAATAAAAGTTGCCGATGACGGCACAATTTTAGATGCAAAATTTAAAACTTTTGGTTGTGGATCTGCAATTGCGTCTAGTTCCTTAGCAACCGAATGGATCAAAGGTATGAATATCGATAAAGCCCAAGAAATTAGTAATAATGAAATTGCTAGTTATTTGTCATTACCTCCAGTAAAAATTCACTGTTCAGTTCTTGCTGAAGAAGCAATTAAGGCAGCAATTGAAGACTATAGAAAAAACAAAAAAAATGAATCTTAAATTTTCTGAAAATGGTAATGCTATAGTTAACTACTTAAAAATAAGTAACGATGCATTAACGCAAATAAAATTTTTGCTAAAAAATAGAAAAGAGAAATGCGATGGTATTCGTGTTGGCATTAGAACCAGAGGTTGCTCAGGTTTAAGCTATACAATTGAATATGCTGTAGTTAATCAAAATATTACTAGGTATGATGATTTAGTAATATATAAAGATAATGAAGAAGAAGTAAGAATTTACATCGATCCAAAAATTTCAATGTTTTTGATTGGCAGTGAAATGATTTACAAAAATGATGATATTTCTGCAGGTTTTGATTTTATTAATCCAAATGAAAAGGGCCGTTGCGGTTGTGGCGAAAGTTTTAATGTATGAAAAATTTTTTTGAAATATTTGATTTTGAAATAAATTTTGAAATTGATAAAGAAGAGTTAGAAAAAAGATATTTAGATCTTCAAAAGCATTTTCATCCAGATATATTGAGCTCTAGTGACATAGAGCAATCTTTGACAATTAATGAAGCTTATAAAACTTTAAAAGATGATTTTAATCGAGCCTGTTATCTTTTGAGTTTAAAATCAATAGATATAAATGATGAAAAAAATTTCATAAAAGTAGATAAATCAACTCTGCAAGAGATTTTATTATTACAAGAAGAAATTTTTTCAATAACAAATAAAATCAAAATAAAAAAAATGACCTTAAAAATACAACAACAAATTAATGATTTATTAATAAATTTTGTTAATGCTTTTAAAGAAAATAAAATTAATGATGCAACTCAAATTTTAATCAAAGCTAAATATTTAAAAAAATCCTTAATTGATATAAAACTAAAAAATAAATTGTTTATACAATAAAATATGATATTCCTGGTTTTCAGTTTTTTAAAACCATCCCATTTTAAAATAACTTTTTCACAATAAATAATTGTATAATATGTCAAGAGTACCTCTTTTAAGATCGGAAAAATTAAACGGAGCCGATACTTCAATTAAATATGAAGATGTAGATCTCAGAAATCAGGATAAAACTTTAGAAATTAAGTCTATTGCTCAACCGCAACCTGAAGAACCATTTGAAGAACCATTTGCTGAAAAATTATCGAAAATTTCATTAAAAATTAGTGACTACATTGAACTTCTCAATAAGGAAATCAATGAAAAAGTTACTACTATAATTAGATTAGCTGATAAATCTAAAAAAGATTTATCCGAAATTAAAACAGAATCTGAAGCACTAACAGAACAATTAAGACAAATAATAGTTGAAATTAAAGAAATTAAAAATGATGTAGAAACTTTAAAAAATAACTTAACCAGCACTAATAAAAAAGATGCTAATACCCAAACCGAAGATAACACAATATTAGAAGACCCATCCACTTCAATTGCACCAGATTCAAAAATCAGATGTGCAATCAAAATTCCTGGATGTACAATCTCTTAATAACTTTTATCTAAAAAATGTATTGGCAAAAATATTTTGTTATAATTTTATTTAAAGATGAGATTTATACCATTTCCATCATAAAATGAATCATTTGAAAATAACAAATTAAGTTACATCTTTTTGGCTAAAAATCTCTAAAAAGCTTCAGCCTTATGGGTATATGACTTCATTTTTAAAGATTTTTATCACAAAAATTTCCCTTAATTTATTATTTTATGATGGAAATGGGTATTAGTTATAGCCCCATAAATTACTTTTAAAATTCTTTAAGATAAATTCTTGATGTAATTTTAAATCTTGTTCACAAACTTGATATTTTCTTGATTCGATAAGATTTTTAGTGCTTTTTTGATAATTATTATCAACATCATTATTTGATATTTTTTGATCTTTTTTGTTTACTGTGTTTTTACTGTCAAAATTAAAACCACCTTGAGCTCCTCCCATTAATTCAATATAAACATCACAAAGCAAATCAGTATCAATAAAAGCACCATGTTTAGTTCTTTTAGATAAATCCATTGCAAACCTTTTGCATAAAGCATCAAGAGAGTTTGGGGCACCGGGAAATTTACTGCGAGCAATTAATAAAGAATCAACAATTTTATTACTAAGATTTTTTTTACCAACAAGTGATAATTCGTAATTTATAAATTTTAGATCAAAAGAAGCATTATGAATAACCAATTGATCGTCTTTTATAAAATCTAAAAACTTGTCAACTACGTGATTAAATAACGGTTTATCTTTAAGAAATTCAGTTGAAATACCATGAACTCTAAAAGCTTCTTCAGGAACATCTCTACGAGGATTAATATAGCTATGAAAAAATTTTCCAGTTTTAACTTTATTGATCAATTCAAAACAAGCAATTTCAATAATTCTGTGACCATCTTTAGGATCTAAACCTGTTGTCTCAGTATCTAAGCATATTTCACGCATAATTTTAAACAATTTTATATTTTTTTTGGCTTACAAAAAGAGCGAGTTGAACCATGATCAATAAAATTAATAACTTCTTGGATAATTGGTTGTTTATGTTCTTTAGCTAAATTTTTAACTCGAGAATTGAAATTTTCATCATTTTTAGAAAAAACCTCTTTAAAAAAACTTCTGAGTGCATGTATTTCATCTCGTGAAATATTATTTCTTTTCATGCCAACTATATTTAGTCCAGCAAGAAAAGCTCTTTCGCCCATCACTAAGCCATAAGGAATAACATCACTTTCAACTCCAGACATACCACCAATCATGGCCCCCCTCCCTATTCTTACAAACTGATGAATTGCCGATAATCCACCAATTACAACATTATCGCCAACTTCAACATGTCCGGCTAAAGTAGCGTTATTTGCTAAAATAACATTATTTCCAACCACACAATCATGGGCTATATGCGATCCAACCATGAATAAACAATTATTACCTATTTTTGTTAACATTGCCCCACCCTTTGTTCCCAAATGGATGGTAACATGTTCACGAATTTTATTATTATCGCCAATAATTAGTTTTGATTGTTCATTTTCAAATTTTAAATCTTGAGGTTCAAGACCAATAGATGCAAAGGGGAATATTAGATTATTTTTTCCAATTGTGGTATCGCCATCAATTACAACATGATTTTTTAAAATTGTTCCATTGTCAATTTTTACTTTGTTGCCAATAATGCAATAAGGACCAATTTCAACATCTGAAGCAATAGATGAATTGGGATTTATTATGGCAGTATGATGAATTCTGTTGCTCATATAATTTTTTTATTTTTATCAACAATCATTGCCGACAAATGAGCCTCGGAAACTTTTTGATTCTCTACAAAAGCTTCAGCATACAGCTTCCAAACTGCGCCACGATTTTGAATTGCTTCAACTTTAAGCTCAAGAACATCTCCTGGAATCACCGGCTTTCTAAATTTTGCTTTATCAATTGACATAAAATAAACCAACTTTTCTTCGGCATTAAAACTTTCACCAGAAGTGACCATCAAAGCTCCAGCTTGAGCCATAGCTTCGATAATTAAAACTCCCGGCATAATTGGGTGATCTGGAAAATGACCTAGAAAAAAAGGCTCATTAAAAGTAACATTTTTAATGGCAGTAATTTTTTTTCCTGCGTCAACATTAACTATTTTATCAACAAGCAAAAATGGATATCGATGAGGCAAGGATTTTAGAATCTTTTCGATATTTATAATTTTATTCATTTTTTATAAAGTTTTAGTTTTTTGATTTGAATTTAGTTTTATACAATTCTAACTTGAAAATTAACTAATACCATTTCCATCATAAAATGATAAATTAAGAGCAATATTTTTGTGATAAAAATCTTTAAAAAATGAAGTCTTATACCTGTATGGCTGAGACTTGTGTCGCTTGCTTTAGCACGACTGAATAAAAAGTTTTTAGAGATTTTTAGCCAAAAAAATGAAACTTAATTTGTTATTTTCAAATGATTCATTTTATTATAGAAATGGTATAATATAATAATCAAAATAATTTGATTTAAAGATAGTGAATAATATAATATTAATTTGAAATAAATTTTAAAGATTTTTTGATAGATGAATTTAATCAACATTCTAACATGAGCGAATTAAAAGAAACCAATAAATATAGCGGTGCTGAAATTATAGTTAGAGCCTTAATTAATGAAGGCGTTGACACTATTTTTGGATATCCCGGTGGTGCAATATTACCATTCTACGATGCTTTATTTAAACAAAATAAAATAAAACATATCCTAACTCGTCACGAACAAGCTGCCTCACACGCCGCGGAAGGTTACGCTCGCTCAACTGGAAAAGTGGGAGTTATAACAGTTACTTCTGGACCTGGAGCAACTAATGCAATTACTGGACTTACCGATGCCTACATGGACTCAATTCCTTTAATATGTATTTCAGGACAAGTTGCTACTACCGTAATTGGAACAGATGG
>CAMASZ010000064.1 GCA_945861125.1 Rickettsia typhi
CACCCAGACCTTCTGACCCAGTTTTAATTCCTGATCAATTTTATCTGATATTTCTTGAAGTTTTTGTTTTACTTCGCTAGAAGTAGAAGAAGTTTTGGTTTCTAAAAGTTTTTTTAGTTTTTTAAATTGTTCTATAAATTCTTCTATTCTTTTATCATTTATTTCTGGTGTTCCTCCTTCTTCAGCTGGCGCTCCTCCTTCTGCAGCTGGTGCTGCTCCTGATGCTGGTGCTGCTGGTGATGATGCTGCTGGTGCTGATGATGCTGATGCTGGTGCTGCTGATGATGGTGCTGATGCTGGTGCTGCTCCTGATGCCGGTGCTGATGCTGGTGCTGCTGGTGCTGATGCTGGTGCTGCTGACGCTCCTCCTTCTGCAGCTGGTGACTCTTCTTCTGGATAAAATTTTTTAAAATATTTTCTTAATTCATCTAGATCTGAAGATTTTGTGGTTTCTGTTTTTCCTTCTTCTTTCGTTTCTGCACCTTTTATTGCGCTTAATAATTCACTTAAAGATTTTAATAATTCATCATCTTCTTCTTTTGTTTTTTCATCTGATTCATTCGAGTCAGCTTTTTTCTCAGTACTGATTCCTTCGATATGATAAATAATTGTTTGAGCAATTGATGCTAAATATGGTAAAAATTTTTTTCCTGTTTCAGTTTGTTGTTTATAATCTAAAGCTTTTTTTTCCATTGATTTGACATCGTCAACAAGTTCTACAATTTCGTCAAAATCTTTTCCTAATAATCTTTTTTTTAATTCTGCGTCTTCTGCACTCTTTGATTTTTCTTTTAAAAAATCTTTTAGTGTTTTATCTGATTCTTGTGTTAAATATTTACTTGCTTCATCAAGAAAAAAATCATAATTACCTATTTTATCTTGCAAATCTTTTTCAAGTAAACCTTTATCAATTGCTGTAAGCTCATTTTTGAAAGTTATGATTTTTTTGTCTAATTCATCTTTTTGAGATTTGCATTTTGATTTAATTTTTTCTTCTTCATCATCACTACCATCACCACCTCCTCCACCAACAGCACCACCTCCTCCACCCTCACCACCACCAGCGCCACTTACTCCACCAACAGCACTCTCACCACCAACTCCATCACCAACAGCACCCTCACCACCAGTGCCAGCTAATTCACCAACAGCACTCTCATCACTAGCAATAGTATCAGCAGATTCAGTGCTTTTTAGAAAAATTAAAGATTGTTTAAAATCTTCAAATCTTTGTTCTAATGTTGTTTCAAATTCACTTTGAGCATCGAGATAATCTTGATATTTTTGATTATAATCTTTTAAAGGACTTTCTTTGGGTGGATTAGTTATAGCACTGTGGTAAAATGTTTCAATTTGATCAATTAATTGTTGTCTATCTTCATCTAATTTTATAGGTGTTTTTTGTCTTTCATTGCTTCTTGTTCGTTTTATTTGAACAAGATCTTCTTGGCTAGATTTTAATGAAAAAGTAAATTCGGAATCTTTTTTATAGTCAAATTGACTTGTTTGTATTGTTTTTAAGATGTCACAAATTCCTGTAGATTTTGAAACAACAAAAACTTCTTCAGTAACAAAATCAACTAAAACATGTTCATCGTAATCGTTTCCATCTGTTTTTTTAGGGGTAAAAGAATAAAATCCTGAATCAATTAATGTTAAATTAAAATATTTTTCTGATCCCTTATACTTTTTGATAGCATCATAAATAGCTTTGGCAAGTTCTACTTGATCAGATGGAGTTGATGCTAGTTTTTTTCCAGCTTCTTCTTTTGCTTTTGCTTCAGCTGCGGCTTTAGCTTTTGCTTCTGCTTCTTTTTTTGCTTTTGCTTCAGCTGCGGCTTTAGCTTTTCCTTCTTCTGGTGCGGCTGCTAAATCATCATTTCTTTCAAGAATTTCAAGTTGTAGATGCTGAAAACTATTTTCTGAAGCATACTTCTCAAGATTTTGAAGAATTGCTATATTAGAAATGCTTTTAATTGCTAAATTAATTTTATCACCAGTTTTTATTTCATAATCTTTGTTATCAATATAATATAAAAGAATTTCTTTATAAGCTTCTTTTTCTTCTTCACTATCTGTTTCTTCTCCTGATTCTAAATCTGATAATTCTTCTAATGAGTCTTCTTCAATTTCATTAATTATTCTTTGATTAACAAAATTAAAGTTTTTAGAGTTAGACGTATAAAATTCTATAAATTCATTAACCTGAAGAGCTTCCCACTTATTAGCTTTGATATATTCAATTGCATCCTTAACTTGTTGGCTTTCTTTTGGAACTGTAGCAGTATTTAAATGTTGTGTTAAAGTTGTTATGCGTTGTAATAATGTAGCTTTATCTATAGGCATTTATTTTTTCTATTTATATTGAAAAAGAAGTACCACAGCCACAGTTGGCTTTGGCGTTTGGGTTGTTTATTTTAAAATAATAACCGCTTAGATCATTGATAAAATCAATTACAGCTCCTTGTAAAAAGGTAATTGAGATATTATCGCATATTACCAATGGTTGCGATTCTTTTTGTAAAATTATTATATCATCTTCTGATATTTTATCATCAAGATTAAATATATATTGAAAGCCACTGCAACCACCACTAGAAACTGATATTCTAAGGAATTTATGGTGATTTTTTTCTTGTTGCTTTAATTCAATAATTCTATCAATGGTGCTTTGAGATACGGTGATGCTGGTCATTTTTTATTGCGTAAATATAGTTCTTTTAAAATATCATTAATATCAATATCTTGAATTGCCATTAAAATTAAGCTATGAAAATATAAATCTGCTATTTCTTTAATGCTATTTTCTTTGTTAATTTGATTAGGATTTTTGATATTAATTAAAGAGGAAATAACAACCTCAACCGCTTCTTCACCAACTTTTTGAATAACTCTTTCATTACCACTTTTAACTAAATTTAAGGTATATGAGTTATTGTCTTTACTAGAAAGTTTGTTTTTAATTATTTTTAATAATTCTTCTAGCTCTAATTTTGTTGACATTTAAACAGATTATTTAATTGTGTTATTGAACTATTTGTAAACCGTATGGATATACGACTTCGTTTTTTAAAGATTTTTATCTAAAAAATTTTTGCTTAAATCTTTAATTAAAAAATGGAAATGGTATAAATAGTTAAATATGATGGCATTTAATCTAAAAAATGCTATCCGATATTATATTGCTTGATGATAAAATTACAATCAATATAAAGAAAATAACCATAAAGCAAACGTTTTTTAAAGTGAGGCAATTTTTTCAATTATTTTTTTAAACCAGTTATTTTTGGTTTCAAAACCTGTTTTATTTCGTTCTTTTTGATATAAATTGCGTAAAAAAATTAACATACCAAGTGAGCAAGAATTTGCAGTATTTAAAATTTCTGGTGGAATGTAATTTGATTTTATTGGATAACCTACTTTAACATTTTTATTAAAAATTTCTGAAGCTAATTTATCAATTCCTACTATTGAAGTAACGCCACCAGTAATTACAATATTTGGAATAATGGAAATTGAAATTGAAGATTTTTCTAATACAACTTTTATAGATTCAAATATTTCTTCTAATCTAGAGCTTATAATATCGCGCATTTGTGATCTTGTGATGCGAATTGAAGATAAATCTTCATCTATTGATTTATCAAATTTTATTATTTCTTTTTCTTCAATTGGCGAAATTAAAAGTGAAGAGTTGATGTTTTTAATTTTTTCGGCAATTTCATATTTAACTCCAAGAATAGTTGCAATATCTTTATTGATGTGCATTCCTCCAACTAGCGAGCTACCAATATGAATTATTTTTCCTTCAACAATAATACAAAATGAAGTAGAGCTTCCGCCGATATCTATTACAATACTTCCTAAATTCATATCATTATCAGATAAGCAAGATAAAGCAGAAGCAAATGGTTCAGAAACATAATTATCAACTGATAATTGGCATCTTTTTAAACAGTTTTGAATATTTTTAATAGTAGTTTGTGAAGTTGAAGCACAAAAAAACTTAGCAAAAAGGCGATCTCCAGACATGTAGCGTGGATTTTCAATTGGATCTGAATCATCAATTCGATATTGTATCGGTATAAGATGAATAATTTCACGATTGGCTTTGTTAAATTCGTAGCGAATTAAATCTGCTAAATTTTTAATATCTGAGCTTTTAACAATATCAGTAGTAATTACTGCAGAAACTTCTTTGCGATTAGATTGAATTTGTGATCCTGATATGCCAACTAAAACCTTGTCAATATTAAAGCCAGCCATTCTTTCAGCTTCAGAAATAACATTGATAATAGATTTTTCAGCTAATCTCATATCTGATATTGCTCCCGCCATTATTCCTTTTGATTCTTTGTGGCCATATCCTAAAATTTTAATTTCATCATCAATTATTGAAGCAATAATGCAGATTAGCTTTGAAGATCCCATATCAAGGCACGCAACAATTTTTCCTTTTTTAAAATTTTTTGACATGTGATTAGATGTTTAAAGTTGGGTATTATTTATTTGAGAGTTTTCGGCGTTGTTTTTATATTCTATATAAATTTTATTTTTAATTCTTAAGTCTATTGATTTAATTTTTTCTAAATTTTCATTTTTATATATTTTAGTAAATTGATGCCACGCTTCTGAGATGTCTATTTCAGGCATTTTAACTAATAATCCATTAAAAAAACGAATATCCCATCTACGATTGCCGATCCAATTTGCAGAATAAATATTGTCACTAATTTCTGGATTTGTTGCTATAATATTAAATAATGAACGAATATTGTTATTAGCATTATCACCAGAGATTATTATCATATTTTTAAACTCTTCTGAATCAAGTTTTTCATTTTTAAAAGTAATAGCATTGCCATCCTTATCTATCATATATTTGTTGCTATCATTGTACCAGATTGCAAATGGTTCATATTCAGTAATATTGATATTGATAGCGCCATCAACATTTCTATTAATCACAATTTTACTAATCCATGGTTCGCTGGCTTTTATTTCATCAATTAAGTTTTGTATTAACGGTTGATAATTTTCAGCTTTCTTGCTTGAGTTTTTTTTGGTTATTTGTTGGATAATTTTAATAATATTTTCTTCTGAAGATTTTTTATTGCCGGTAATGGAGATTTTATTTAGATTTACTTTATCTAATTTAAAGTAATAAAAAAAATTATAGCGGGCTTGGTAGTAGATTTTTTCTAGCAAGGATGGTTTAAATATTTTTAGTGCTATTGTTATTATAAAAATTAAAATTACTGAGAAAATCAACAATTTAATAAAAAGTGGTTTTAAAAATTGTGAAAAAAAAAGGTTTAATTTTCTAAGTTGTGGATTAGTTAGTAAAAAATTTTTTATTTCTTTACGAATATTTTTCATCCAAAACAAGCTTTATTAATAAGAAACTCAACTATTTCTTCAAAACTAATACCAACATAATTGGCGATTTTTGGTACTAAGGATGTACTGGTAAAGCCAGGATGAGTATTGATTTCCAAGAGATAAAAATTGTCATCACCGCTATTTTTATTATTTAAAATAAAATCAACTCTAGCAATTCCTCTACATCCCATTGCATTGTAGCACTTTTCAGCTAATTTTAGAATTTCGGAATATTTTTTTTCACTAATTTTAGCTGGCATTATATAATCAGTCATTCCTTTGGTGTATTTGCAATTATAATCATAAAATAAGCCGTGAGGCTGAACTTCAATAGCTCCAAGAGCCTTACCATCCATTATTGCAACATGAATTTCTTGTCCAGCAATATAACTTTCAATGATTATTTCATCGCCATATTGCCAATTATAGTTTTTAAAATCATATTTGGTGTTTGGTAAAACAACTTCTACACCAACGCTAGATCCTTCGTTGATAGGCTTGATAACAAATGGTTTACTAATTTTATCAATTTTTTGTTTATTTATTTCATCTTGATCTTTTTTTAAAATCTCAAATTTTGGAGAAATAATTCCTTCTAGTGAGCATATTTTTCTTGTTAAAATTTTATCCATACAAATTGCAGAAGCTAATAGACCTGAATGTGTATAAGGAATTTGCATAACATCAAGAAGTCCTTGAATTTTTCCATCTTCACCATATTTGCCATGTAAAGCATTAAAGACAATATCTGGTTTTATTTTGATAAGGTCCTGACTTATATTGTGTGTAAAATTTAACTTAATTGGATTATATCCTAATTTTAATAAAGCATTAAAAACAGATTCTCCAGAGCGTTTAGAAATCTCACTTTCTGAGTTCCATCCCCCCATTAAAACCAAGATTAATTTATTTTTATTGTTCATTTTTTATCTGATTTGGAAATTTCAAATGATCTTTCTACATCTTTTTTTAAAGATTTAGAGGAATTTATTTCTTCTATTACAAAATCAACTAATTCAAGAAAAGGGACCTTGGTTTCAATTGAAATTTTTTTAATTTTATCAAATGACTCGGTAACATCTTTTGGTATTGAGCCACCTTTTTTTTCTGAAAGCCATCTTGATTGAAAATATAGCGCAGAAGAATCTATTGCCGGTTCTCCAACGTAAAGATTTACAGGATGTTTACTACCATCAGAAAAAGTACAATCTATAACAAATTTTCTAATATTTATCATTTTATTATAAAAATTCTATAAGGGATGCTTCCTCTAAAGCATTGTTTTAATCTAATGCATATTAGGAAAAAAATAAATTAAAGTTAATACCAAATCCCATCTTTAAAAGTTTTAAAAAAAATTAAAATTCTAACTTCATATTTTTGGCTAAAAATCTCTAAAAAGCTTCAGCTGTATGGATATAAAGCTTCATTTTTTAAAGATTTTTATCTCAAAAATCGTGTCGTTGCCCTAGGGCA
>CAMASZ010000065.1 GCA_945861125.1 Rickettsia typhi
GGTTGTTTTTAATTTGCTTTGCAAGCCACAATAATTCTCTTTCTTTTAACAGACTTCTATTCTGATTCTTTTTTATTTTCATTAATCCATTTAGTCCGTTTTTTTTAAATCTTACAACCCAGCGATGCAAAGATGACGGATTGGTATTATACCAAATCCCATCTTTAAAAGTTTTAAAAAAAATTAAAATTCTAACTTCATATTTTTGGCTAAAAATTTTTAAAAAATGAAGCTGTATATCCATACGGCTGAGGCTCGTGTCGCTCGCTTTAGCGCGACTGAATAGAAAGTTTTTAGAGATTTTTAGCCAAAAAAATAAAACTTAATTTGTTATTTTCAAATGATTCATTTTATGATGGAAATGGTATTGGTATACAGCATTTTGTTTTTTAATTTTTATCTAAAAATTTTGTGAAGACTTATTATTTTAAAATGGAAAACGGTAAGATATTAATTAATTTTAAATAGATTTGGAATATTCTTGCGATAGCCATCAATTTCAGATTTTGAGAGCTTAAATTTAATCAAATCTTTACCAGATAGCCTTATGCCAGATGTAGCCTTAACTTTTGCTGGATTAATTTGTGAACCCTTATAAATTACTTCAAAATGCAAGTGAGGACCTGTGGAACGACCTGTAGAGCCAACATAGGCAATAATATCGCCTTGCTTTACTTTAGAACCATTTCGAAATTTTTTGTTAAATCTACTTGCATGACCATAAGCTGTAGAATAATCATTATTATGCTTAATTTGTACATAGTTGCCATAACCACCCTTAACTCCCATATAAGTAATTGAACCAGCTCCAGCAGCAAGAATCGGGGTTCCAGTAGGAGCAGCAAAATCAGCACCTTTATGCATTTTAGAATATCCAAGAATTGGATGTCTTCTCATACCAAAACCAGAAGATATTCTTGCGCCATTAACTGGAGTTCTAAGTAATGATTTTCGAACAGAATTACCTTGAGAATCAAAATATTCAAAACGATCTCCAACTTTATGTAGATAAGTCTCAACTGTTTTATCTTTTAATGTTAAGGAAGAAAATAATACATTGCCATCTTTGATTTTTTTTCCAGTTTCATCAAAAAAACTTTCAACCAACATTTCAAATTTATCACCACTTTTAATATCACGCTGAAAATCTATATCGTAGGCATAGAGATTAATCATGTTCATCATGGAATTAGGAGAAATTCCTGAATTTACACCATCAATAAATAAGCCATTTTTTATAGTTCCAGAATATCTTGATATGTAACGAGTAAGTTTTACCTTAACTTCAGTTGCGTTATAATTTTCATTACCAATTCGATCAATTATTATCTCCCGATCTGAGTTAACTGAAATTCTAATGTTATTAATAATAATCGCTTTATTACTTGTTTTGCTGGAATCACCTATTTTATAATCTAACTTAACTTTATACGACACCGCAATAGAATTACCTGCAACCAAATATTGGTTGATTTTATTTTTTTTCAAAGAATCTAGTATCAAATTAATATCATTTTCATTAGCTCCAACAGAGGATAATATCTTCATTAAATTATCCCCCTGCTTTATTTTATGCTCCAATAATTGATCATTATTAATATCAAAATTAATTGAATCATCAACTATAGTAACTTTAATTGGAGTATTCAGATTTTTTCTGATTTCCTTACTTTTATAATTCCTAAACAATAAAGTTGAATATTGATAGCTTTTAAACATTACAAACGCTACCAAGATCGATATTGCAATAGGAAGAAAGGCACGATGATCTATTAAATTATCTACTAAATTAATTATCTTGTGCGATTTTGTATTTTTTGAATTGTTGACTAACTTTTTCAATTATGTATAATTTTATTGATATTGTAAGTAATAATATTTTCAACTTAAAAGTTTTGTAAACTTTAATTAAAATTTCATACCAAAAGTCTTTTAAACTTAAGCAGTTTATATTTGTAATATTGAAATAGCTTAGACATGTAAGTTTTTTTTCATTAATTAAAATTTTTTAAGAACTAATTTTAAATAATCTATGCCAATAAAAAAAAATAAATTAACTAAAACTAATAAGTTAAAAATCAAACAAGGTAAAAAAAAATTATCAATAAAAAAACCTAAAAAAACAACAGAAAAAAATAATAAAAAAACAAATTCTGTTAAAAAAATAACTAAAAACAAAGAAAAGATAAATAAGGTCGAAAAATTAAAAATTAACAACGCCAAGAAAGCAGATAAAAAAGAAAAAAAAGTAGTTAAAAAAAATCCAAAATCAATAATTCAGGAAAACAAAAAAATAGACAAGATTGATAATGAAAATTCTATCAATAAAAAACAAGTTCCAAGCGATAGTAAATTCAAAATTAATCAATATATAGTTTATCCATCTCATGGAGTTGGAAAAATAATTGATATTGAATCTATTGATGTTTCGGGTCATAATTTTAATTGCTATCTAATTTTCTTTGAAAAGGAAAAACTAACAATAAAAATTCCAACAAATAAAGCTCAAGGATCTGGAATTAGAAATTTGGTTTCTAAGAAACAAATGGAAGAAGTTTTGTCAATTTTAAGAAATGGCGTAAAAAAGATGAAGGGAATGTGGTCAAGACGAGCTCAAGAATATGAAACAAAAATTAATTCAGGAAATATAATTTTGCTCGCCGAAGTTCTCAGAGACTTAACTCGCGACATTGAGGACAGCGAAAGATCTTATAGCGAAAGAATAATATATGAAACAGCTATTAATCGTTTAGCAAGCGAATACTCAGTTTTGTATAATGTTTCATTTGAAGATGCTAGAGAAAAAGTTATCAACACCGCAAAAGATAAATTGAGCTCTGAACCAAAACTCAATAAAGATGAATTTGATGACTTTGATAATGAAGAAGAAAGTGATGAGGAAGAAAATGAAGAAGAGGAAGAGGAAGACGACTTTAACTATGATTTTAACGAAGATGATGAAGATGATGATAAGCCAAAATCAAGCAAAAAAAAGAGATAATGATTTTATAGTTTTAAATTAAGCTTCTATAAAGCGTTATGGCACTGTCATAAATCAACATTTTTTGTTAAATTTATTAAAAACTCAAATTTAAACTTTCTTGATGACAAAAAATATTTTGCAAATAAAAAATGTTAGTAAAAGCTTTTTACAAGCCAATCAAAATACTGAAGTATTAAAAAACATTAATCTTGAGGTTAATAGTAGCGAAGTCATTGCATTAACTGGACCTTCTGGATCTGGAAAAACAACTCTTCTACAAATCACTGGTCTACTAGATTCTCCGAGCTCGGGCACAATTATAATTAATAACAAGGATGTATCTATAATTGGTGATAGCGAGAGAACTGAAATAAGAAAAGCTCAAATTGGATTTATTTATCAATTTCATCATTTAATTGCAGAATTTTCAGCAATAGAAAACGTGGCTATTCCTCTATTAATTAATGGAAAAAACAAGAACTATGCTTTTGAACAAGCAAGGGAAATTCTTAAAGAAGTAGAATTAGAAGATAAATTAAATTACAAACCATATCAATTATCTGGCGGACAACAACAAAGAGTTGCAATAGCTAGAGCAATTATTAATAAACCATCTCTAATTTTAGCAGATGAACCAACTGGAAACCTTG
This sequence comes from Rickettsia typhi, assembly GCA_945861125.1. Lineage (GTDB taxonomy): Bacteria > Pseudomonadota > Alphaproteobacteria > Rickettsiales > UBA1997 > CAILUF01. Next base: position 3,634 of record CAMASZ010000065.1, read on the forward strand.
ACTTTGAGTTATCAGAGAAAATATTTGAAATTTTGTATAATTTAACAAAAAAATATCAAATAGCTTGCTTAATTGTAACTCATAACCAAGAAATTTCAAAAAAAACTGATAGAATAATTAAAATTAAAAGTGGAATTATAGTCTAATACCAAATCCCATCTTTAAATATTCAATAGGATATTCAAATTCTAACTTCATATTTTTGGTAAAAAAACCTTCAAAAAGCCTCAGCCTTATAGGTATACGACTTCGTTTTTTAAAGATTTTTATCACAAAAATCGTGTCGTTGCCCTAGGGCACGACTGGCAAAAATCGTGTCGTTGCTTTAGCGCGACTAATAAAATATTTTGTTATAATTTGATTTAAAGATGGGATTTGGTATAATTTTATATCATTTAACTATAATAAAGTTAGGTTTAAAACTTTAAAGATGAATATTAGTATAAACCTCATTTTTTCCAACGATTATGAACCCAAAACCATTGATCGGGAAATTGCCTAATCCACTCTTCTAATTTTTGGTTAATTTGCAAAGTAATTCCCAAAACATCTTTTTCAATATTTTTTGAAATCTCATATTTAAGTGGCTTCTCAACTTCAATAGAAAATTTTATTTTATTATTGCCATTATTTAATCTTATTGAGCGAGCAGGAATGATGGGGATGTTGTACTTTATTGCCATTCTCGCAATTGAAGTAGTTGTTATAGCTTTATCATGAAAAAATTTTACCGGCTCACCTTCACTAATTTTTTGATCTGCTAAAATTATTACAAATTCACCCCTTTTAATTGCCTCAATAATCTTGCGTCCACCTGTAAGACTTTTCTTAATCATTGGTATTTTTCTTAAATCAGCAGTAATTTTTTCAACATAAGGATTATTAAGAGGGCGGTATAAAGTATTGACTTTTAAACCCTTGGTCATTAAAGCTTTAGGACCAATCTCCCAATTTCCCAAATGCCCTGAGAATATTATGCCACCTCGATTAGTCTCTTTTAAATAATTAATATTATTTTGTGATTGCTCTGAAAAAACTATTACTTTTTCAATTTCATCAAGACTGTATTTAGATATATGAATATATTCACCAATTATTTTCCCCAAATTATTCCACATCGAATTTATAATTATTTTTCTTTCACCATCAGAAAGTAAAGGCATAGCTTTGGCAAGATTATTTGTTGCTAATTTATTAACACTAATTTTATTACCAATAAACATAGCAATATTTCCTGCAAAATTAGAAGATCTCTGTATCGAAAGGGAATTAAAAAAATATAAACCAAATTTGACAAAAATAGTTTCTATGATGTAACGAAATTTTTTTAAACTCATTTATAAAATACTTTTTAGTTTTTTAATTATTAAATCATGATTATTGATATCTAAAAAAATATCCAAATATTTAATATCATTTTTATAGCAATCACTTATCTTTACCCAATCTTTTTTAGTTGTAAGCAATAATGCACCATTATCTTTAGAAATTTTTAATAATTTTTCTATATCATTTTTACTATAAGGATAATGGTCAGGAAAATCAAAAGTCCTAACAACATTAAGCTTCTCTTTTAAAAGAAATGAAAAGAACTTTTTTGGATAGGCAAGACCACAAAATGCAACAATTTTCTTATCATAAAAATCACTTAAATTATTCGCTTTAATCGAAGCATAAATTAAAGTTTTATCAATAGCACTATCTTTAATTTTATGCTCTAAAGCTAAATTTTTTTCACCGATTATTATTATCAAATTAGCCTTACTTAAACCATGCTTAATTGATTCCCTAAGAGGTCCGGCTGGTATTAGAAATTGATTACCAAAACCAATTTTTGAGTCAATTACTAAAATTGAGAAATCTTTCTTTATTGAATTATTTTGAAAACCATCATCTAAAATAATTGCTTGATAATTTTTATTATTTTCAATTTTTTTTGAAGCTAAAAAACGATTTTTTGAAATATAAGTATCAGCATAGTCTTTTAGCAATAGCGGTTCATCGCCAAATTTATCAAAACTATATTTTTTGATATTTTCATTTTTAGTAATTTTAATAACATTTTTACTATTCTTCGAACCAAAACCCCTAGTCAAAAACGCAAAATTAATATTGTTCTGTTGTAAAATTTTTCCAATCGCAATTGCTGTTGGAGTCTTGCCAGAGCCACCCGCTATTATATTTCCAATACATATAATTGGTATATTAACTTTCTTTGGTTTAGAAATTTTTTTTATAGTAAAAAAACCGATATAATAAATAAAGCTTAATGGTAAAAACAAATATGATAAAAAATTCTTATTAGCCCAAAAATTTGGAGTTTTATAAAAAAAGAATTTTTTAAACATATCTATCGAATTTTAAATCTAAGATTTCAGCTGGCAATTCACCATCAAACATTTCTATTAAAATTTTATGATTATTTTTTATTTCAGAAGCCGAAGTTAATGGTTGATTACTATTTGATTTAATTATGGCATAACCTCGATTAATAGTTTCCTTGTAATGCAATGATTTTAAAGCTTTAGAAATATTATCAAAAGATATCTTTTTTTGATTAATTTCATTAAAAATTTTTGAATTAATATTTTCAAAAAGATAGCCATTTTTTTGTTCTAAAAATTTAATTTTTTCATTAAAACTATTTACATCAATTTTTGTGTTTTTAATTTTTTGATATTTATCTTTTAGTATTGATTCTAGTAAATACAGAGTTTTATTGATATTAAATAAGAATTTTTCTTCAATATGAAATAATATTTTTTTTGGATCAAGAATATATTTTTGAATATTAATTAAATTAGCATTTCCTTGTGCAATAATATTTTTTGATAAAAAAACCATTCTTTCTTGAAGAGATAATAAATTATTTTTCAGATCAGATAAAACAGGGGTAATTAGCTCAACAGAAGCAGTAGGAGTAGGAGCTCTTAAATCAGCAACCAAATCAAGTAGCGTATTATCTGTTTCATGCCCTATAGCCGAAACAACTGGTATTTCAGATTTAAAAACAGTTCGAATTAACTGTTCATCATTAAATGGCAGAAGATCTTCAAAAGACC
>CAMASZ010000066.1 GCA_945861125.1 Rickettsia typhi
GTAGCAGAACTCCTATAAAAGTAAAATTAGGATTTAAGAATTTTTATCTTTATTCTTCAGTTAATCATGATAATGGTAATAATACCAAATCCCATCTTTAAATATTCAATAGGATATTCAAATTCTAACTTCATATTTTTGGTAAAAAATCTTCAAAAAGCCTCAGCTGTATGGATATACAGCTTCATTTTTTAAAGATTTTTATCACAAAAATATTTTGTTATAATTTGATTTAAAGATGGGATTTGGTATAAGAATTATAATTTTACCGCCATATTCACCAGAACTAAACCCAGTAGAGAAGCTTTGGCAATATATCAAAGACCATACTATAAAAAAAACAGAATTTATAGAACTTTGCTACAATTAGAGAAGGTTGTTTGTGAATTTATTAGTGGTTTGGAGTTCGGAAATTATTAAGAGTGTCTGTGGAGTTATTTATGTTGTATTATAGATGGATTTTAGTTAATTTGCTATAAAAAGAAAAAGATTCGAACTTTAATTTTAATTATGAAGGAAATTTCTTTAACCAATTAAGCATTAATTTAAAAGCTTCAGCTCGATGAGAAATTGAATCTTTTAGATCTTGATCAATTTCTCCAAAGGTTTTATTCATACCATCTTTTATAAAAATCGGATCATATCCAAAACCCTTGTTACCTAGTGCTGGATAGGTTAAATATCCATTTATTTTTCCTTCAAAATTAATGTAACAATTATTTTTAGGATTAAAAAGACAAAGATTGCAAATAAAAAAAGCTTTTGGTTTATCTTTGGGATTTACGCCATTTTTTTTAAGCTCTTGGAAAATATTTTTGAAGGCAAGATCAAAATTCTTATTACCATATCTATCAATAGCAAAACGAGCAGAGTGAATTCCTGGCTGATTATTTAAATCTACCACACATAAACCAGAATCATCAGAAATTGTAAAAATATTGGTCTCTTTAGCATAAAATTTTGCTTTTATTAAAGCATTTTCGGCAAAACTACTGCCATTTTCTTCTGGTTCTACAAGTTTAAATTCAAAGGGAGAGATTGGATTTATTTTTATTGAGTTTAATAGATTGGAGATTTCTAGAAATTTGCCTTTATTGTTTGTTGCAATTAATACTTCACTTGGAACATCTTTTTGGGATAGAATCATTTCAAATTCACTAGATTAAAATTAATTTTTGATATTATTTTTACTAATTTTATTCCAAAGGACAGATTTTTATATTTGCGAGACCCTTTCTGTAAAGTTTTGATCTAAAGATTATTTTATTAAAATTTGATTTGAAAATAGAATAGTTAAGAAGATTTTTTAATTTTTGAAAATTTTACTTCTTCTAATTTATTTTGATCTACTAATTTTCTTTTGATTTTAATTCTTAGTTTTTTTGCTAAATCGCTTAACTTATTGAATTTGTAGTTAATTAAGAAGTTATCAATATTACCATATTTATTAATTGTTCTAAGAGTTGAGGTGGCTATTTTCAAGTTTAAATTAACGCCAAGAGCATCACTCTTAAAAGAAATATTTCTTAAATTTGGCAAGAATCTTCTTCTTGTTTTTCTGTTTGAGTGAGAAACTTTGTTTCCACTCATTACTCCTACTCCAGTTAAATTACACTTTTTAGACATAGTTTATAGAAATTGTTCTGGGATAATTTTATTTAAAGCTAAGAAAATTAGTTTATGTTTTATATTATTAGACCAAATTTAATTATTGCATCTCTGCTTTTTTGTAATAGAGCTAATAACAGCTAACTCAAATTAAGTTAGCAAATCTAGTATTAATTTTACCTAGAAATTATCGTTTAAAGTCTTAATTATAAAATTTCTCTATTAAAAAACAACAAATCTTTTAAAAAAGACTCTCTTTTTAATAACCGCAATTATTCTGTTACTTAGATAAGCTGTTAGGCCTTACAAAATTTTTATTTCTATTGCTCTTAGAATAAGAAAAAATGATGTGTGGCACTGTCGCAAATCAAGTTTTTTAAGAAATTGTTTTGATTATAGAATTTTTGAAAGTTAAGCATACCTATGCACGCAATACCAAATCCCATTTTTAAATGTTTAAGCAAGATATTCAAATTCTAACTTCATATTTTTGCCTAAAAATCCTCAAAAAGCCTCAGTTTTATAGTTATACGACTTCATTTTTTAAAAATTTTTATCTCAAAAACATGTCGCTTGCGTTAGCACGACTAAATAAAAAGTTTCGCTTGCGTTAGCACGACTAAATAAAAAGTTTCGCTTGCGTTAGCACGACTAAATAAAAAGTTTCGCTTGCGTTAGCGCGACTAATAAATATTTTGTTATAAATTTTAGGATTGTGAAAATTTCAACAAAAAGGTTGATTTGCAAACATTGTCTTTAAATACTACTTCCCAAATTAAGCGCACATTTAATTTGGGAATTATTATAGTTCACTCTACACCTTCATAGAGCGGTTCTCGTTTTTTATACTAATTGAATAAATAGGAGATTTTTAGATGGAAATTTACTTTGAATTCGTAGTTATTTTATACAATAAAAGGTGATCAAGAGATCACCTTTTATTGATTATCAAGAAATACTTGAGGTTAGAACATTCCACCGCCACCCATTCCAGGCATTCCAGCAGGAGCTCCATGAGAATGCGAATTATCTTCTTTTCTTTCGATAATGGCACATTCAGTGGTAATTAATAATGCAGCAACCGAAGAAGCGTCTTGAATTGCCGTACGTACAACTTTTGTTGGGTCAACAATTCCAGCTTTAAACATATCGCCATATTGATTATTTTGAGCATCATAACCATATGAAGAATCTGCTTTTGTTAAAACCTCGTTACAAATTACTGCGCCATCAAATCCAGCATTTTCAGCAATCTGTTTAATTGGAGCTTTAACAACTTGTCTGATTAATTTTATACCAACATTTTGATCTTCATTGACACCTTTAAGTTTGTCAAGAACTCGACCAGCGAATAGTAAAGCGGAACCACCGCCAGCAACAATACCTTCCTGCATTGCTGCACGAGTTGCTGCCAAAGCATCATCAACTCGATCCTTTTTTTCTTTAACTTCAACTTCTGTAGCGCCACCAACTTTTATAATAGCAACACCGCCAGATAGCTTAGCTAATCTTTCTTGAAGTTTCTCACGATCGTAGTCAGATGTGGTCTCTTCGATTTGTGATTTAATTGATGCACAACGCGACTTGACATCTGATGACTTGCCAGAACCATCAACAATTGTTGTATTTTCCTTGTCAATTATCACTTTCTTAGCTTGACCTAATTGTTTTAGATTCACGCTTTCAAGCTTCATACCAAGATCTTCAGATATTAATTGTCCGCCAGTTAATATTGCAATATCTTCCATAATTGATTTTCTGCGATCTCCAAAACCAGGAGCTTTTACCGCAGCAATTTTTAAACCACCACGAAGTTTATTAACAACTAGTGCAGCTAGGGCCTCTCCCTCAACGTCTTCAGCAATAATCAATAGTGGACGACCTGACTGAACTACCGCTTCAAGCATTGGAACCATTGGTTGTAAATTAGATATTTTTTTCTCAAAAAGTAGAATATATGGATTTTCCATTTCAACAGTCATTTTATCTGAATTAGTGATAAAATATGGCGATAAGTAACCGCGATCAAAGTTCATACCCTCAACAACATTGACCTCGAAATCAAGACCTTTAGCTTCTTCAACCGTAATTGGACTATCAGGACCAACTTTTTGTACAGCTTCGGCAATCTTGTTTCCAACTTCAGAATCTCCGTTAGCAGAAATTGTTGCTACTTGGGCTATCTCTTCTTTATTACTAACTTTTTTACTCATTTTGCCAAGCTCTTTTACAATTGCTTCTACAGCCAGATCAATACCGCGTTTTAAATCCATAGGATTAATTCCTGCGGCAACTTGTTTAACACCCTCTTTAACAATAGATTGTGCTAGAACTGTTGAAGTTGTGGTGCCATCACCCGCTACATCGTTAGTTTTTGAAGCAACCTCTTTGATCATTTGTGCTCCAAGATTTTGGAATCTATCAGCAAGCTCAATTTCTTTAGCAACGGTTACACCGTCTTTAGTTATTCTAGGTGCACCAAAAGACTTTTCGATAACAACGTTACGACCTTTGGGACCTAGGGTTATTTTTACTGCATTTGCAATAATATCAACGCCCTCAACAATTTTGGTACGAGCGTCAGTTCCAAATAAAATTTCTTTTACAGACATAATTTTTCTCCTTAATTTTAATACAGGTTATTTTTTTTCTACAATTGCTAATATATCTGATTCTTTCAGTATAATTAGCTCTTTGTTTTCAAATTTAATTTCGGTTCCGCCCCATTTGGCAAAAAGAATATGATCTCCAACTTTAACATCGAGATGAATTCTTTTGCCATGATCATCACGAAGACCATCTCCAACCGCTATAACTTTACCTTCAACTGGCTTTTCTTTTGCAGTATCAGGAATAATAATGCCTCCGGCAGTTTTGCTTTCAGCTTCGAGTCTTTCAATTAGAACTCTATCATGTAAAGGTTTTACTTTCATTTTTTTTAGTTAATTGATTAAAGAAAAAATAAATTAAATTCTAAATATAATATCATTTACGGATTTTACTGGGATATTTTATATAACCAAGTAAATTAAAAGTGAGAAATAACACTATAAGTGCTATGAAAACAAAATTTGATCTAGATCCGTTTATTAAACATTTGGCAATATTACAAAACATGTTAAATAAATCAGACTTAGTTTTATAAGATTAAATTTGCTTCGCTAAACGAATCGATAATAGAGATATAGTTATTAAAGTTTTTCTTACAAGGGGATAGGAAATTATTTTAATAATAAATCGAGCTTTCCTTCTGCATCAAGTGAATATAAGTCATCGCAACCACCGACATGAAAGTTATTAATAAAAATTTGTGGAACAGTCATTCTGCCCCCAGATTTTGCAATCATTTCTTCCTTAATTTTTTCATCAGTGATTTTTATTTCGTGAAATTTAACACTTTTTCTTCGCAATAAATTTTTTGCCTTTACGCAATACGGGCAATTATCTTTAGTATATATTATAATATTATGCATAAGAAAAAAATTAATTAATATGATTTATTAGGTAGAAAATTATTTTGCTGATTCTCAATACCATATCCATATGTTGGTGGAACATAATATTGATCAACATCATATTGTGGTGGATAGTATGAAGATGGAGGAATCGCATAAGGATTGCCGTAAAATCTTGAACCAGGAGAAGGATAAACTTGATAAGGATTAGCATTATATGGCTGGGCTGGCACTGGATAAGGTGGGGCTGGAGAATATTGTTGCGGATATGATGGCTGTGGTTGTCTATAATAATTTGAATTACTATCTGGCCTAGTTCCTGGGTCAAAGCCGTAGCGGTCGTAAAGATAAGGCTCCTCATCACTTGCGCATGAAAAACAAAGCACAGTAAAAATAATTATCAGCAACTTTCTGGATAACATATGATTAGATTTTATAATATTTCATAAATTAAAGTTTTTTATTCTTACCGTACTAAGAGTGAATCTGTCTCTTATCTATAGCCAAACAGGCTTCCTTAATAGCTTCGTTATAAGTAGGGTGAGCGTGACAAGTGCGAGCTACATCTTCAGAACTGCCCCCAAATTCCATTGCTACGGCTATTTCATGAATCATATTCCCCGCTTCTCTTGCAATTATATGGGCACCTAAAATTCTATCTGTTTTGGCACAAGCCAAAACTTTAACAAAACCCTGTTCATCAAAAGTAGCTCTGGCTCTTGAATTTGCAATCATTGAGAATTTCCCTATCTTATAATCAATATTTTTTGCTTTTAGCTCTTCCTCATTATTACCAATTGATGCCACTTCTGGATAAGTGTATATAACATTTGGTATCAGATTGTAGTTAATATGAGCAAATTGATTAGCAATTATTTCTGCAACAGCAACCCCTTCATCTTCAGCTTTGTGAGCAAGCATTGGTCCAGTTGTAACATCACCAATAACATAAATGTTATCGATATTTGTTCGTAAATTATTATTTTCAATAAAACCTTTTTGATTGGTTATTATGCCAATATCTTCTAGACCAAGATTTTCAGTATTTGGCTTTCTTCCTACTGCAACCAAAACAACATCGGCAGAGATTACTTCTTTTTTATCGCCTTGATTTGATTCTATCTCAACTATTGCACCTTTTTTATCTTTTTTAACAGAAATAACTTTTGTTGATAGGCGAAATTTAATACCTTGTTTTTCAAGAATTTTTTGAAAGTTGCGAGAAATCTCTAAATCCATTGAAGGGGTAATTTTATCAAGATACTCAATAACCTCAACCTCGCTACCAAATCTATTCCAAACCGAACCAAGCTCCAATCCAATAACTCCAGCGCCAATAACAATCATTTTTTGAGGAACTTTTTCAAGATCAAGCGCTCCAGTTGAAGAAACAATTACTTTTTCATCTATTTCAACATTTGGTAGATTTATAATTTGTGAACCAGTTGCTATGATAAAATTTTTGGAAGTTATTCTTTCTTTACTATGATCATTTTTAGTAATTTCAACAGTATTTTTATCAATAAATTTTGCACAACCATAAAAATGGTGAACCGTATTTTTCTTAA
>CAMASZ010000067.1 GCA_945861125.1 Rickettsia typhi
ATAAAAAGCGATTCAAAGCTTAATCCTAGGCAAAAATCTAACTTAATTGGTTTGGGCTTGAGAGGAATTGGAACTTCTTCTAGTTTAAAAGCAACATTGCCAATTATTGGGATGATTGATAAGGTTAATCATGTTGTGGAAGTTTCTGTAGAATAAAATTTATATAATATCAAAAATGACAATATCGTTAAAAAATCTACCAAAAATAAAAAGACAAAAATCAAAACGACTTGGAAGAGGTATTGGTTCTGGCAAGGGAAAAACCTCGGGTAAGGGAGTTAAGGGTCAAAAAGCAAGAACAGGGCATCACTCCGTAAAAGGCTTCGAAGGTGGTCAGACTCCAGTTCATATGCGCCTTCCAAAAAGAGGATTTAAGAATGTTCTAAGAAGCAAGATTGAAGTAATTAACATCGAAGATGTGATTCGTATTGCTGATAAAAACAACGTCAATTCCTTAAATAAAGAAAAACTGAAAGAATTTGGATTGATCAAAAGTAAAAATTCTAAAGTTAAGCTTATAATGGGAAAAAAAGAAGTATCTAGTAATATTAAGATTAGCGTTGATTTATACTCTGAAAAAGCTAAGAAATTTTCATAAAAAATAAATGTCTTCCCAGTCAACTAACACAGATTTAAAAAAAAGAATCTTATTGACCATATTCATCCTCTTGGTTTATAGATTTGGGACTTTTGTGCCAATTCCTGGGGTAAATTCAGATGTTTTGAAGAAAATTTTTGAAACATCAACTGCTGACATGTTTGGGATGATAAATATGTTTTCTGGAGGTGCTTTAGAAAGAATGAGTATATTTGCTCTAAACATTATGCCCTATATCACATCTTCGATTATAATGCAGTTGCTAACCTCGATGCATAAAGGTTTAGAATCTTTAAAAAAGGAAGGTGAGCAAGGTAGAATGAGGATTAATCAATATACCAGATATTTGACTATTATTCTAGCATTTTTTCAGTCTTTGGGTGTGTATTACGCTTTATCAAACGGCGAAAGCAATGCCTTCATATCTGATTCAAGAATTTTTATGTACACTACTTCGGTAAGTCTTGTTGGCGGAACTGTCATGTTAATGTGGTTTGGTGAAAAAATAACTAGTTCAGGAGTGGGTAATGGTATATCTTTAATCATTTTTGTTGGTATAGTATCTTCTCTTCCTTCTACCGTGGCTCAAATTTTTGAACTATCAAGAACAGGAGTATATTCTTGGTTTGCAATGGTAATGTTTTTTGTGGTTTTTGCCGGATTTTTGCTTGTAGTTTGTTTTGTTGAAAAAGCTCATAAGAAAATAAAAATCCAATATCCAAATTCTTCAATGATGAGAGCATCTGGAATGTCAGATTCCTCATTTTTGCCACTAAAAGTTAATATATCTGGGGTTATACCGCCAATATTTGCAAGTTCAGTATTAATGTTCCCAGTTGCAATAGTTCAGTTTATTGGTATTGACGGAGATGGATTTTTATCTTTATTGAGAAGAGGGGGCTTGATATACCTGTCCATTTTCTCTCTACTAATTATCTTTTTTTCTTACTTTTATTCTTCTATAATATTTAATACTCAAGAAGTTGCAAATAACTTAAAAAAGAGTAATTGTTTTATTTTTGGAGTCAGGCCGGGAAATGCAACTTCTGAATATCTTGATAAAATTATACTTAGACTTACTTTAATTGGATCTCTATATTTAATCTTAATCTGTGTTACACCAGAGTTTTTGATAACAAAATTCTCTTTACCGTTGCAAATTGGTGGAACTGGAGTTTTAATAATGGTAAATGTTGTAATGGACTTAATTAATCAAATCCAATCACATTTAATTACTGGCAAATATAACAGTGGCACTAAAAAAAGAAGAATAAGAGTAAGGGTATGAATATAATTTTACTGGGAGCGCCTGGATGTGGTAAAGGAACGCAAGCTTCAATGCTTGTGAACAAATTAAATATACCATCAATTTCAACTGGTGAAGCTCTCAGAAAGGAAATTGAAAAAAAAACCGCTATAGGCCTAAAAGCAAAGTCCTATGCCGAAAATGGTAATTTAGTGCCGGATGAAATTGTAATTAATATTATTAAAGAACGTATTTTACTTGATGATTGTAAAAAAGGTTTTATACTAGATGGCTTTCCAAGAAATTTAAATCAAGCAATTGAGCTTGAAAATATTTTTTCTAAACTGGAAAAAAAAATAGACAAAGTATTTAATTTTGAGGTGGATGAAGAAAATTTAATTAAAAGAATATCAGGTCGTTTTTCTTGTAAAAACTGTGGAGCTGTATATAATCTTTTTTTTAAACCTTTAAAAAAAGAAGGTTTTTGTGATAATTGTAATTCAAGTCAATTTGAAAGTAGAAAAGACGATAATGAAGAGACTATTAAAAATAGACTCTTAGTTTATAATCAATCTACCTTACCATTGATTGAATTTTACAAGAAAAAAAATATGCTTGTTTCAATTAATGCACTTAACAGTGCTGATATTGTTTTTCAGGAAATTATTACAAGCATAAAATAATAACAACTTAATTTGAGGAAAAAAAATTGGCTAGAATCGCTGGTATTAATATTCCTAAGGAAAAGCGCTTTGTTATAGCTCTTACCTACATATATGGAATTGGCAGTACAACTGCTCATAAAATTTGTAAAAAACTAAAAATTAACTTAAACCTAAGAACTCATCAGCTAAGTGAAGATAAGTTATCTGAGGTTAGATCGTTAATAGAAAAAGAGCACTCGGTTTTAGAGGGTGATCTTAGAAGAAAAGTTTCAACTGATATCAAAAGATTAATTGAGATTGGTTGTTATCGTGGTATTAGGCATGTAAAAAAATTGCCAGTTCGCGGTCAAAGAACTCATACCAATGCTAAAACAAGAAAAGGTCGTGGGGTTGCTATCGCAAATAAAAAGAAAGCAGTGAAATAATTAACAATATAAATTATGACAGAAACTAAAACAGACTTAGCTTTAAAAGAGAAAAAAACCGCAAAATCTTCTAGCAAGAAAAAGAAAAATATTCTTAACGGGATAGTCCATGTTTATGCTAGTTTTAATAATACGATAATCACAATTTCTGATAATAATGGCAATGTTGTGAGCTGGTCCTCTTCAGGAAAGCATGGCTTTAAAGGCTCAAGAAAAGCTACTCCATATGCTGCGCAAGTAGCTACTCAGCATGTAATTAATATTGCTAAGGAGTGTGGAATGCAAAATGTTATAGTAGAGATAAGAGGTCCAGGAGTGGGTAGAGAAGCTTCTTTAAGGGCTATACAAGCTTCTGGAATGAATGTGACTTTAATCAAAGATATAACATATCTTCCTCATAATGGCTGTCGTCCTGCCAAAAGAAGACGAGTCTAAAATAATTTAAATTTATAATAAAAAATAAAACAATATGGCAATTCTTAAAGAAAACTGGAGCAACCTAACAAAACCAACTTCAATAACTTTCAAAGAAGGATATAATAATCTAACCTCTTCTACTATCATAATGGAGCCGTTTGACAGGGGTTTTGGAAATACGATTGGAAATGCTCTCAGACGTGTTTTACTTTCGTCAATTAATGGTTTTGCTGTAACATCGGTAAAAATTGAGGGAGTTTTGCATGAATACAGTAGTATTGAAGGAGTTAAAGAAGATGTTTTAGATATCATCATGAATCTTAAATCTTTAGCAATTACCAAGGAAGATCCTTCTCCAATGATTCTTAAAATTTCTGCTGATAAACCAGGGCCCTTTTATGCTGGATCAATAGAGATACCTAATGGAGCACAAATTTTAAATAGAGATCTATTACTATTCACTATTAATAAAGGATCTAAAATAGATATGCAAATTACTGTTGAATATGGTAAGGGGTATAGTTTTGCTGATCAAAGAAGTTCTGATAAAACTATTGGAGTAATAGCTGTTGATGCAATATTTAGTCCAATAAAAAAAGTATCTTATAGAGTAGAAAATGCAAGAGTTGGTCAAATTACTGATTATGATAAGTTGATTCTTGATATTGAAACAAACGAAACAATTACACCGCAAGATGCTCTTGGTATTGCTTCAAAAATATTACAAGAACAGTTGCAGGTATTTATTAATTTCGATGTTGCTAAGGTTGATAATGTTGTTGAGAAGGAGGTTTTTATTGAGCCAGAATTTAATAAAAATCTACTCAAAACAATTGAAGAACTTGAATTATCGGTTAGATCATATAATTGTTTGAAAAATGAAAATATAATTTATGTTGGTGATCTAGTATCTAAAACTGAATCTGAGATGCTTAAAACTGCTAATTTTGGCAGAAAATCTTTGAATGAATTAAAGGATAATCTAAAAGCAATGGGTCTTGGTTTTGGTATGAAATTAACAAATTGGCCACCAAAAAATATAGAAGAGCTTCTGAAAATTAAAAATAAAGAATTTTAATTTATAAAAATTATTATATATGAAACATGCAATTAAGGGCAGAAAGCTTAATAGAAATACTGCTCACAGAAAAGCTTTAATGAGAAATCTTTCCATAGCACTTCTTGAAAAAGAAATAATTAAAACAACATTGCCAAAAGCGAAAGAATTGAGACCTTTTGTTGAAAAGCTAATAACTATAGCAAAGAAAAATAGTATTGAAAATCGTCGCTTATTAACCTCAATTCTTGGAAATGAGAAAATTGTTGACAGAATGTATAAAGAAATAGCGCCAAGAATCAATGATAGAAAAGGTGGATATACAAGGATTTTAAAATTTGGCTATAGAGTTGGAGATAAAGCTCCAATGGCGGTTATTGAATTGGTAGACAGAGTTTTGAAAGAAGAAGTTTCTGAAGAATCTGAAAAACAAATTAATCAAGATTAATAAAAACTATGAAAAACATAATTTCTGATTTCTCAAAAGAGCAATTAAAAAAACTAGAAAGCAGTAGAAGCTTTAAGATGCCCGAATTTAAAGTTGGGGATACTATTAATGTTAAATACAAGATTGTTGATGGCGAAACAACAAGAATACAGGCTTTTAAGGGAATAGTTATTTCAAGAACAAAAAGTCCATCTAATTACTCTGCCACCTTTACAGTTAGAAAAATTAGTTCAGGAATTGCCGTTGAAAGAAAATTTTTATTGCACTCTCCCGTGATATCAGACATTGAGGTTCATAAGCAGGGTGATGTCAGAAGATCTAAATTATATTATCTAAGGTCTCTAAAAGGAAAGGCTTCAAGAATAAAAGAGAAGCTAGACTTCTTTGAAAGTTCTGAAACTTCAGGAGACAACAAAGCTGTTAGCTCTTAACTCTTCTTATATTCCCTTCTTCTTTGTCTAAATTGGGTAAAGAAAGTTGGATAGATGATTAAAATGTAAATATTTTGTTGCATATACCTTTTTACAAAAATTCTATAATAATTCTACTCATGAGCCTTGTGTTGTCTTGCACCCAATACAATAGATATGCGAGAATATCTTTTCATAAAACCGCCGAGAGAAACAGTTTTACTTTTACCATAAGTGAAGAATTTGAAGAAAAAAATAAAGGATCGGTTCAAGATAAAGATAACCCAATTATAACAAAAGCTGAATCAAAACTATTAAAGCAATTTTTAAATAAAGAAAGCTATTGTTTAAATAAATTTGGTAATCCAAAGTTTAAAATTATCTCTAAGCAACAAAAAATATATGATGCCACATATTCTCACCTTGTTTCGCAGAATTATAATGCCCGTCCTGCTGTACCTACTACATATTTTGGTGAATGTTTGTTTTAGTTTGGGAGATAGCTTTTACAGCTTCGGAGCTTAAAATATCAAGCATTAGGAGCCAATTGTTTATTTTTGAACGACTATAGCTGATTTTAATTTTATATATCCAATTTAATTTTTTTGCATCATACATTCCAACTATCAATGCAACCTCTTTGTTGTTGAGAAAATCATCTTGATTTCCAGAAATATTAATAATCATAAAATTATAATTGCCAAATTTTTTATGTATTTTTTTTAAAAAAACTTTAAAAGCATTATTATTGTTTAATAATGAATTTCCTGAGTTAGAAAGCAAATCTAGAGTAATTTTATGATATAAATTTTTTGAGATAGAATCAGCTATTTTTTTTACTTCTAATCCGCCATAGATTATTTGATCTAAATCTTCAATTTTTTTTAAATCTCTCGATATATTTAAATGAACTTTTTTTGCGTCTTCACCATATTCATTTTTTTGATCAGCAAAAGTTGGAAATAAAATTATTTTCTTGGAATCATTCTTTTTGTAATTATTAATTTTTATTTCTGGATCAAGCGAGTTACAAGAGCTATTTGAAGCCAATATTATAAAAAAAATAATAAATTTCTTTTTAATTTGAGATTTGAGTTTCATTGAGGTGGTTGGCGTGAGTGGTGGAGAGGGCAGGATTTGAACCTGCGAACGCTAACGCGGGCAGATTTACAGTCTGCTACCATTGACCACTCGGCCACCTCTCCAATCTAAAGTTTTAAGGAATATATGGAGCGGGTGAAGGGGATCGAACCCTCACGGCTAGCTTGGAAGGCTAGAACTCTACCATTGAGCTACACCCGCAAATAAACTTGTAAAACTATTGTAAATATTCTTTTAATATAAAGAATAATCCTGTCTT
>CAMASZ010000068.1 GCA_945861125.1 Rickettsia typhi
TTAGATAATCCTTAGTAAAATGATTAAAGATCAAGATAAAATTTTCACCAATCTTCATGGTCAACAAAGCTACGAGCTAAATTCTGCACTTAAGAGGGGAGACTGGAAAGATACTAAAAATTTTTTAGATCAAGGAAGTGAATGGATTATCGATCAAATTAAAAACTCTTTTTTAAGAGGCAGGGGTGGAGCTGGCTTTCCAACTGGTACCAAATGGTCTTTTGTTCCTAAAAAAACTGATCCAAATCAAGGTAAGCCGCACTATTTAGTTGTTAATGCTGATGAATCTGAACCAGGAACATGCAAAGATCGAGACATTATTCGCAATGAGCCACATAAACTTATCGAAGGTTGTTTAATTGCATCGCGAGCAATAAATGCAAATACTTGCTATATTTATATTAGGGGTGAATATTATAACGAATCGTTAATACTACAAAAAGCTATCGATGAAGCGTATCAGGCTAATTTAATTGGTAAAAATGCTTGTAAATCAGGCTGGGATTTGGATATTTATATTCATCGTGGAGCGGGAGCATATATTTGCGGAGAAGAAACTGCTTTACTTGAAAGTCTTGAAGGAAATAAAGGTCAGCCTAGGCTAAAGCCACCATTTCCAGCATTGATAGGTTTATATGGTTGCCCAACTGTTATTAATAACGTTGAATCAATCGCAGTAGTTCCTGAAATTTTACGTCGCGGCTCTGCTTGGTTTGCTTCAATAGGTCGTGAAAAAAATACCGGAACAAAAATATTTTGTATTTCTGGTCATGTAAATAAACCGTGCAACGTTGAAGAAGAGATGGGCATTTCTTTGCGAGAATTAATTGAGAAGCATGCTGGGGGAGTTATTGGGGGTTGGGATAATTTGCTTGCAGTAATTCCGGGGGGTTCTTCCGTTCCTTTAATTAAAAAAGAAGTTTGCGACAATGTTTTGATGGATTTTGATTCGTTAAAAGCTGCCGGAACCGCTCTAGGTACTGCTGGAGTAATTGTAATGAATAAATCAACAGATATTATTAAGGCAATTGCAAGGCTATCACATTTTTATAAGCATGAATCTTGTGGTCAGTGCACTCCTTGTAGAGAGGGAACTGGCTGGTTAATGCGTATAATGGATAGAATGGTTGAAGGTAATGCTGAAATAAAAGAGATTGATCAGCTTTATGATTTAACCAAGCAAATTGAAGGACATACAATATGTGCTTTAGGTGATGCAGCTGCTTGGCCGGTACAAGGATTAATAAAAAATTTTAGAGATGAGATGACTAAAAGAATTGAACAGCAAGAATTAAAAGATTCAGCCAAGATCTGATATTGAATCATATCTGATCTGAATCTTTTTGCCACTTCTTCTATCTTTAATCTCCATAACTTTATTTTCAATAGATTTTGGACCAACAATAATTTGTGTTGGAATTCCTATTAAATCAGCTATAGCAAGTTTTTGACCTAAGCTATTTTTGGTATCATCATATAAAACATCTATATTATTATTTAAAAATTTTTGATATAAGTTTTCACAGAATTTATCGCAATCTTTATCGCCAGATTTAACATTTATTATAATAGCTTCAAACGGAGCTATTTGTTTAGGCCAAATAATACCGTTTTCATCATGATTAGCCTCAATGGCACCAGCTACAACTCTAGAAACACCTATGCCGTAAGATCCCATATTTGGATATATTTTTTCACCATTAGAAGCCATTACGGAAGCCTGCATAGATTTAGAATATTTTAAACTAAAATTAAAAATTTGTCCGACTTCAATGCCTCTTTTTGAAGCTAGATCTTCATTACTTATTGGGCATTTATCTGCGATATGTAAATCATCAGCCATTGCATAAATTGACTGCAATTCTTGAAAATCAATTTTTATTTCTTGCTCTTGAGCTTTAAAGATCTTTTTTATGTCAACTTTTTCATTGTCTTTATGGATTGATTGATCACTTTTTTCGCTATCATTATTAAAAAATTTATCAAATTTTTTATCATAGTAAATTGCGCTCTCACCTACTTCGGCAAGAATATGAAATTCGTGCGATAAATCTCCTCCAATTGCTCCGGTATCTGCTTTCAAGGCAATTGGCTTGAGACCCATTTTTAAAAATATCTTAAAATAAGTTTCATACATTAAATTATAAGTTACTTTTGCTGATGCTTCATCAATATCGAATGAGTATGAATCTTTCATTAGAAATTCTCTGCCCCTCATTAAGCCAAAGCGTGGACGAATTTCATCACGAAATTTCCAGTGAATCTGATATAAATTTTTTGGTAAATCTTTATAGGAAGAAATATTTTTACGAAATAAGTCAGTGATTACTTCTTCATGAGTTGGCCCATATAATAGATCGCGTTCATGACGATCTTTAATTCTGAGCATTTCTTTGCCATATGCATCATATCTTCCGGATTCAATCCATAATTCTGCTGGTTGAATAGTTGGCATCAAAATCTCTTGAGCACCAGATTTGTTCATTTCATCTCTGATAATCCTTTCAACTTTTCGTAAAACACGAAGACCAAGCGGAAGCCATGAATAAATCCCAGATGAAGTTTGACGAATCATTCCAGCTCTAATCATCAATTGATGAGAAGCAACAGTTGCATCAATAGGATTTTCTTTGAGAGTTGGTAAAAAATATGAAGATAAAAGCATTAAATTAAAGATTTAATAAATTGTTGTCCAATTCTAACTGCTCTGATATCAATTGAATGATCAAGATTATCAATAGCATGAGCTTCAAATGGAATCTTAAGTTTAGTAAGAATTTCTTTAGCTTCTAAAAAATTTTCAAAAGGCAAAACCGAGTCTTGTTTACCATGAATTAAACAAGTTTGCGATTTAGAATTAATTTCTTCGCCAACAATAGTTGGTTCAATTATTTTTCCGGAATAACTTAAAACGCCAGCGATTTTATTTTTATTTATCATGCCTTGAAAATTAGCCATCATTGCCCCTTGAGAAAAGCCAATTAGAATCAAATTCTCATAATTTAGTGAAAAATTCAACAATTGTTTTTCAATAAACTTTTTTAGAATTTTATTGGCTTGAACTATATTGCTAGATATTTCTAATAGTGATTTTCTTTCAAAACCTTTATATAATGAGAACCATTGATAAGAATTATAAAATTCACCTTCCCATGGTTCTATTGCATTAGGAGAGATAAAGTGTGCATCTGGTAATACTTGTGAGAATTCATGGCCAAGAGTAATCAGATTTTCTCCGTTGGCGCCGTAGCCGTGAAGCAATATAACTAGATATTTTGGTTTTTTTGTAATAGAGTATTCGTAAAATTTTAGATCAGTCATTTGAAAAAAATAAAATTATAAGCCAATGCTTACCATAAATAATCTTACATTTTACAAAGATAACAAGAAAATTTTTAGTAATCTGGGTTTTTCATTAAGCACTTCATCTGCTCTTGTTATTACTGGTAAAAATGGGTGCGGTAAATCAAGTTTGTTAAAAATAATTGCCGGGATTTCGCAACCAAAAAGTGGTGAGATTTTTTGGGACAATCAAGATGTTAATAATTTTCGTGATGATTTTAATGGTGATATGCAATTTTTAGGGCATAAAAATTTTTTAAAAGGAGAACTAACTGTTTTTGAAAATTTAAATTTTTATGCACAGCTTCGTGGTACTGAAATAGCGGTTAATTCAGCGTTAAGTTTTTTTGATTTATTACAAGTTGCCGAAGAAAAAGTAAAAAAATTATCAGCGGGTTGGCAACAAAAAGCAATCCTAGCTCTTTTGCTTGCTTGTCCTGCAACAATATGGTTATTGGACGAACCTTCAACTAATCTTGATAAGAAAGCTAAAGAAAAGCTGCACGGTTTAATTAAAACCAGAATAAACGAACAGGGTCTAGTTATAATTACCACGCATGACGAGATTTTTTTTGATCTTGGATTAAAACTTAATTTAGAAGATTTTTGTTAAAAATTGTAAACCGCTTTAACCGTTTCAACATTTTAAGGCACTTTCGTAAATCAAGTTTTTTTAAGAAATTTTTGTGATTATAAAATTTTTAAAATGTAAGCTTATCCAGATGTATGTGCCTAGATTTATATGAGTTTCAAAAATTTTATAATTGTAAAATTTTAACAAAAAAATTGATTTTCTAAAGCGCCTTTAAACATCATGTAAGAAGATTTTTAATAATTTTGCTCTATTTGGATGTTGTAGTTTTTTTATAGCTTTTGCTTCGATTTGCCTGATTCTTTCTCTGGTAACTGAGAATTGTTTTCCAACTTCCTCTAAAGTGTGATCAGTAACCATTCCAATTCCAAAACGCATTCTTAAAACTCTTTCCTCGCGAGGAGTAAGTGAGGATAACATTTGAGCAGTAAGTTCTTTAAGTTTTGAATTTGATGCGGCGTCATAAGGAAGTATTGCTGTTTTATCTTCAATAAAATCTCCTAAAAGACTCTCCTCATCTTCTCCAGATATAGGTGATTCAAGGCTTACTGGATCTTTGGAGGTTCTTAATACTTTTCGAACTTTATCAACTGGCATTAATAATCGATCGGCGATTTCTTGTGCATCTGGAGTTCTTCCCAATTCTTGGATAAGTTGGCGTGAAGTTTTAACAATCTTATTAATTGTTTCTACCATGTGGATAGGTATTCTGATGGTACGAGATTGATCGGCGATAGCTCTTGTTATAGCCTGCCTAATCCACCAAGTTGCATAAGTAGAAAATTTATAGCCGCGACGATATTCAAATTTATCAACCGCTCTCATTAGGCCAATATTACCTTCCTGAATTAGATCAAGAAATTGCAATCCACGATTAGTATATTTTTTTGCTATTGAAACAACAAGACGAAGATTGGCCTCTATCATTTCTTTTTTGGCTTTTAATTCTTCTTCTTGACTAAGTCGTAAATCATTTATCATGTTTTTGAAATCACCTACGCCAAGTCCCATAATTTTGGTAAATTTATCAATTCTTTCTAAGGTAATAAAGATTTTTTCTTTGGCTTCAGAAACAAAGTTTTGCCATTTTTTATCTTTTATTTGAGAAATCTTGTTAAACCATGATTTACCATCTTCAATTGAGCTATAGTTTTTTAAAAAATCAGCTTTGTCAATTCCATAATTTTGGGCTAATTTTAACAGCTCTATTTCAATAGAAATTAGTTTTTGTTGTGCTTCATATAATTGATCAACAAGAGCTTTTATAAGGGAGTCGTTAAAGCTTACTTCTGAACAAAGAGAAACATATTCTTCTTTTAATTTGATTATTTTTTTATCTTCTTTTATTTCTTCAAAATTTTTGTTTTCAGATTTATCTAAAATTTTTTGACAGCTATTTGCAAGGCGCTGGAATAAATCAAGCATTTTTGGCATTAGAATTCTTTCCATTGAAACAAAAGAAACCGTGCTTTCATCAATTTCTTCAAGCTCTTCGTCCTCAAATAAAGATTCCTCATTAATTTCAGGGGTATCAATTTGATCATCTATTATGGCAACAACATCTTCAACATTGCTAGGTTCTCCATTTCCTTGTTGATCATTGTTTTTAATTACTTCTTCTAGTTCGGAATTGTAGGTTTCATCAATTCTAATTATATCACGAAGTAGAATAGTTCCATTAGCTAATCCATTGTACCATTCAATAAAGTGGCGCATTATAATTGGGCTTTTATATAATGATTTAACTGTAAGATTTCTGCCTTCTTCAATTCTCATTGCGATTGAAACTTCATCATCACGGGTCAGAAGCTTCACATTGCTCATTGATTTTAGGTAGGTTTTTATTGAATCTTCGCTTTTTCTTTGATTTTTCTCATCTTCTCTAAAAGCTAAACCATCTTCAATTAGTTTTTCAATATCATCTTCCTTTTCAACAATTTGAATTTTGAATTCAGTTAAGATATCAATTATACGATCCATTTTTTTGGAGTCTAAATCACCTTCAACATTTTCATTTATTTGATCATGAGTTAGAAAGCCTTGCATTTTTCCAAGAGCAAGAAGTTTTTTAATTTTGTTTGCCACCTCATTTGAAAACCCCTTTTTATCTTCTCTTTTGGAGGATTTTGTATCTTGTATTAGTTGAATTTTCCTAATTAAATTGATGTCTTTTTCATTTTTGCTTGATTTATCTATTTTTTTATTTTCATTAGTTTTGTCAGTCTTTTTTTCAAGATTTCTGTTTGTTTTTGTTGATGCGGGGTCTGGCACCTGTTTTGACTGGTTTTTACTATTGGTTTTAATTAATTTTTTTGTTATTTTTTTCTTATCTTTGATTTTTTCTTTTTTGGAAATTGGAGTTTTGTTTAATGGTTTTAAATCAGGTTTTTTAGCCTGTTTTTGAGGTTTTTTGCTGTCTTTTTTGATTTTTTCCCTATTTATTTTTTTTATCTTATTAATTTTTTTAATCTCTTTTTTTGATGTTTTTTTATTTTTCTTAATCTTCGCTGTCTTTTTTGATAATTTAAGAGTAGGTTTAGCTTTATTTTTTTTGTCTATTACAAGCTTCTTTGTGATGGTTTTTTTAGTAAGTTTTTTATTTTTTTTTGGCATAATTTTATTGGAAAATTTTCTTAAACTATTTCTTTTTCAACCTTTCT
>CAMASZ010000069.1 GCA_945861125.1 Rickettsia typhi
GATACATTCATCACTCCTTTTGCAAAACCAGCTTGCCAAGCATTTCCCAAAGCAAAATAAGCTACTAAACCAATTTTAATGATATAATTAATTAAAACCTTTCTTTCAACAGATCCAGGAAGTGCAATTAAAACTCCAAAACCAAATAAAATTAGCGATAAGATCATGCATAATTTTAAGAAAGTTTGAAGTTTATTGCGAATTTTTATAAAAGGAGAATCGCCACCAGGTATAGATTCGCCTTTTTTATACAAGTATCCACTAGAACATACTCCTGATGAATTGGGTTTATCTGTACTATTTTGACATACTGTAATTCCTGAAATATTAAGAAAGTGATTTTCAATAGTTTCTTTAAAGCATTGAACAATAGGTGCCGAGAAGTGCTTGGTATTTATCGGAATTAGCTGTTGTGCACTTCCATAAGTATTTTGTGAATCTCCCTTCATATCTCGGCATGCACCAGAAATGTAAGCATCACCATATTCTGCAATTGTAAAACTTGGTATTGCCGGGATCTTTGAACAATGTCTGTAATATTGACAGAAGTTTGTCTTTCTAGATTCTTTATTACCTTTATCAATATAAGCAATTTCAGTTCCTCCACCTATAGTAAAATTATATGGACAGTAGCTAAAGGTACCAGCACATACTGATCCTTGTGTTTTTTTAGAAAAATAAGGTTTAAATTTTGTGGATATGCCACTAGGAAAGGCAGAGTTTTTAGCATTATAGGAACATATTGACCCTACTTCACAAAATGAATGATTTCCACCACCTTCACTTCCGCCATCAACACATATAGCATTTTGACTTCTTTTTACACAGCAGTCATAAGCTTTTTTTATCTCTTGATCATCAGAGTCTTTTAAGTATCTTTGGCAAGCGTAATTTGGATAGTTATCTGATCCACGCATGTAATAATTTTGCTTATTTTGATTATAAAACTCCTTATTATTTGCATCACTTACCCAGTTTGGTGGATTATTGCAACCATCTTCATCTTTAAACTCAACTCCTTGATAAATAAATTCTCGCCAATTTTTATTATCTAGTGATTTGGAATTATTAATTGTATAACCAGAACAAGTTCCTTTTCCCAAAAAATTATAGTCTAAACATTCTTTATATTTACCATTGACTTTTTCCCAATATGCATCAGGATCGTTTATATCAGCATCTATTATTGCTCCACTACTACTTGGCTTTCTTTTTTTCCATTGATTCCATTTTGTTTCGCCACATATTTCTGTTGATTTGAAAGATTGATTAGCGATATCCCACATCGTGGCCAATATTCCAACACTACTTGCTATTACTCCAGCAGATACAGCTGCTGCAACACAACAAGCCACGTTTCTTGTTGAAGCACATAATGCAGCTTGCTCTAAAGCAATTGCAGCCGCTATAAAACTTATAAACGCACCTGCAGCTTTGGCAGCTAATGTTCTAGGAGCTCCAGTTGGACTGGCACATGCTATTGATCCTGCAACATTAGCTCCGGTCACTGCAACGCCAATTGAAACTTGATAAGCTAAACATGCTTCATTATCTAAAACCCAATTTAAATCGGGATTAGTTCCAAGTGGATCAAATTTCAATTCACCTACATTACATCTATTTTCTTCATATTTATTATTGTAACAATATTTATCTGTGTTTCTATTTTCAGTGCATCTGGTAAAATTATTATCATAATCTCTTATATCATCATAGAACTCATCTGAATAAGATTGTACAGGTGTTAAACAAGATATAAAAACTAATAAAAGGCAGAAAATTAAATTTAAATTGAATTTTAGATTAGGTTTGAATTTTATGAAAATGCCATCACATTTAAACGGCTTGATTATAGAATTAATCAAGCTTGTATAGGGGTAAAGAATTTTTTTCAGAATTTGCAATAGTATTGTTTTATGCATCAAATTTTTTTATTATCTCGTTTATTTCTGAATTTTTAATTTTTAAAGAAGCCCTATTTGCAACAAGATAAGCGCTAACTTTAATAATGGATTTTAATTCTGTCATATTGTTTTCCAAAAGAGTTTTCCCGCTGCTAACTAGATCTAAAATATAATCACAGAGATTTAATTGTGGAGCAATTTCAATGGCACCGTTAAGTTTAATTATTTCCGCTTGAATCCCTTGGTTAGAAAAATATCTGTTGGCAATATTAGCATATTTAGTAGCAATTCTAATGTGACTTATATTGTTTAAATCCAGATCATTATTTTTTTTACTAGCTATTGATAATCGACATTTTCCAATTTTTAAATCTAATATCGGAAATATTTCATTTGAAGAAAATTCTTCTAATACATCTAAGCCACAAATTCCAATATCCGCTCCACCAAATTTAACAAAAGTAGCAACATCAAAACTTCTTACTTTAATTATTTCTAGATTATCAATATTAGTTTTAAAAAATAATTTTCTGGAAGATTCATTATAAAAATCTTGTTCAATTATAATATTAGCTTTTTTAAGCATTGGAATTATCTCTTCTAATATTCTTCCTTTTGGTAGGGCAAAAACTATTTTTTTCATAAAATGAAATTAAAAACTCTTAGTATATCTTGCGAGAAAACCATAAGAATTTTGTTTTAAAACTGTAGAAACAAAATCTATTCTCTCTATTTTCCAGCCTAATTGCATGGTTAAATTATCAAAAAAATTACTCTTATCAAATTCATAACCAAGTGAAATTTCGGAAAGATTTCTTTTAAGTAAATTATTTGGATTATTAAAATTTTTTACCATTGAATTACCAACAAGTATATTATAATTGTTGTAGAATCTGTTGATTAGATTAAAGCTATAATATTTTTGATCATGATTTTTAGAGCCAGCAA
Source organism: Rickettsia typhi (assembly GCA_945861125.1). Taxonomy (GTDB): domain Bacteria; phylum Pseudomonadota; class Alphaproteobacteria; order Rickettsiales; family UBA1997; genus CAILUF01. Next base: position 2,853 of record CAMASZ010000069.1, read on the forward strand.
AATTTTTTATATCAGCATATTCTAATATACCATCAAGCTCAAAATTATCAGATATTGGAAATTTATAATTCATTCCAGCGGTTAAGCCATGTTGGTCACTATTTCTATTTGAAGGAGCATTCCTTTTATTTATCGCTAAATTGATATATGAAAAATGATAATTTAATTTTTCTTTTTTTGAAAAATTAAAATTAACTTCAAGAAAAATATTATAAGATTTTAGTGATCTTGTATCTCCAACTGTAGCATCCGATTTATGTGCTGAATCACGATTTGCCATAATTGAATTATCAAAATTTTTTCGATCATTGGTAAATAGTGAATAACCAAAATTATATTGACCAGTTTTTTTAGAATTTCCTATTTTTATAAAATCTGCAATACCAATTTTTTCAGTTTGCTTATATTCTTCAGCAACATTGTGAATCCAAAGGCCTCTATCCCATCTCCAAGCACTACCAAAATCAAGATTAAATTTACCGATTATTAAATTATTGTTTTTATATTTATAATTCAAATTAATTTCTTCAATATAGGAGCCCATATTTTCAAAGGCTCTATCGCCACCACTATTTGATAAACTTCTTTTATGTATTTCGTTATTATTATCAATTTTTTGAACTTTAACATAGCTATTTAAAGCAAAATAATTATTAAAATTTATATTATTAAAATAGCGAATTTTTCCAGAAGATTCTTGAAATTCATTTCTTCTATCAGAAGATTGATAATTATTATCATAGTTCAAATCAATTATTATTCTATTAGAAACTTTCGGTTTAAAATATAAAAAATCAGCATCTTTATTTGTTAATGATTTAAGAACGCCAAAATTTGATAATTCATTAGCTATTGATTTGTTTGATACCAATAGTAGTATAAAAACTAGAAAAATTTTCATCATAAATATCTGGTTAAAAATTAATTTTATTTTATGAATATCGCAATTTTAATCTCAATATGTTTTTCAATAGGATTTTTTTTTGAAAGCATATTCGGATTTGGTGGAGGTTTAATAGCTTATTCAATTCTTGGTTTTTTTATTGATTTTAAAATAGCTATTTTAGCTGGATTATATATTGGCACAATTTGTTCAATATTTATTATTCTAACTAGTCTAAGTAATTTTGATAAAGAAATTTTTATAAAATTAATACCAATTTCAATTATAGGAAATGTAATTGGTACTTTGATATTTGTAAAATTTCCTTCAGAAATATTAGGTTTTATTTTTGGAGTATTATTAATTTTATTAGCAATAAAAACAATATTTTTTGATAATTATAATTTCCCCAAAATCTTTAAAAAGAAATTAATTTTAATTGGCGGTATTTCGCAAGGAACTTTTGGAGTAGGGGGGCCCTTTATTGCTAATGCCGTTAAAAATGACTTTAAAAATAAATCAGCTTTCCGTTCAACTCTTGCTTGCTATTTTCTTTTTGGCAATTTTATTAGAATTTTTTCTTTAATTTTAAGCAATAATTTAGACACTAAATTTTTAATCACTAATTGGTGGATTGTAATTCCTGTTTTGTTGGCAGTTATTTTTGGATATAGAGTTCACTTAAAAATCAGCGATAAATATTTTAAAAATGGAATTGCGACAATAACAGTAATAGCTGGTTTAAAATTTATAAGTAATATTTTTTACTAATCAAAAGTTGATGAATTTTTTTTAACACTGTTGCAAATTAATTTTTCAAAAATTTTTATAATGGCACTTTCACAAATCCCATTTTAAAAATTTTCTAAATTTCTTTAATATTTCCGAATTATTTTCTTGTTATTAATGCCTATTTAAGTTAGTGTTTTCTAGTGTTTATGACTGGTTTGTTTTTTGACGAATTGGTCTGATTTTAACAAGAATTTATTGCAAAATGTCCTTTGAGCCGAGGCAAATTCAGATGATCTGTTTAGAAGATTTAGTTTTAGAAAATCATATTTACCGCAAGTTTTTGAGTTTGTTTAATATGGATGTTGCTCGTGCTGAGTTAAAAAAACTCGAGGCTAAATCTGATTACAAGGGATATAGAATTTATAGAATCTTTCTTTGTTTGTTGTTGCAGTTTCTTGAAGATTTGAGTGATCGTGAGTTGGAAAGATTTATCTGTAATAATGCTGCAGCAAGATGGTTTTGTCAGTTTGATTTAACAGCAAAAACTCCAGATCATTCTGCGTTTGGCAGAGTTCGAAGCAGAATTCGAACCAATAAACTTTCTAAAATATTTTCTCTTCTGCGCGATCAGCTAAAAGCTCGTGGCTACATGAGTGAAGTATTTACCTTTGTTGTTGATATGCAATCTGGCATGATCAACAAAGTTGCCGTTACTCCTGCCAACATCATTGATTCAAAAGGATTCAAACACATAGCCCCAAACCAAGGAGCAGTTTATGCTGACAAAGGCTACTGCGATAAAAATGCTAAAATCACTGCACAAACAAAAAATTTTCATCTTATAGCTGTAAAGAAAAACAACATGAAGAGTAAGAATAGTGATCTTGATTCTTACTATACCAAACTAAGAGCTCCATTTGAACATGTATTCTCAAAACAAAATAAAAGAGTTAGGTACAAAGGACTCGCCAAAAATCAGTTCTCAGCTTTTATGCAAGCGATTACCTTCAATTTCAAAAGATTGCCGGTTCTAAGTACATCAGCTTCTCCACCAATGATGACATAAACAAGAAATAGTTGCACCTAAACTCCAAAAACCCAACCAAAACCCACAAAAAAACCCAAAACTGCGAATCAAAACGCAGGAAAAATCAAAAAAATTCCAAAAAATCTTCAACAAAAAATTCCCGAAAATTCTATATAAGATTTTTGAAGGTAGGAATTTTTAAGAAGTTGGATTTGCGACGGAGCCTTAATGAATTGATTCATGAAATGATTTTATGTTTTTATTAAGAAAGAAAAAACAAGTAAGAAAAAAACAGAAAGAAAAAACAACAAACTGTATAAATATTAACTCTAACTAAATAAACAAAATTATGCCAGTAACCGAACAACAGTTAGAAGATTTCCATAATGCTATAAGAAATAATCAGATAGAAAAAATCAGAGATATAATTGCTCAACATCAAGATATTGTTAATCAGGTTGATAAGGATGGCAAAACTCCTCTTTATGCTGCCGCCTTCTGGGGTTACACTTACGCAGTTAAAGCTTTAGTAGTATCAGAAAAAACAGATGTTAATCAGGCTGATGTTAATGGCAGAACTCCTCTTTATATTGCCGCCTACTGGAGTCACACTGAAATAGTTGAAGCTTTAATGGCATCAGAAAAAACAGATGTTAATCAGGCTGGTAAGGATGGTGAAACTCCTCTTTATATTGCCGCTTACAAAGGTCATACCGACGCAGTTAAAGCTTTAGTGGCATCAGAAAAAACAGATGTTAATCAGGCTGATGTTAATGGTAGAACTCCTCTTTATATTGCCGCTTACAAAGGTCATACTGACGCAGTTAAAGCTTTAGTAGCATCAGAAAAAACAGATGTTAATAAGGCTGATAATAATGGTGAAACCGCTCTTGATACTGCCATTAGATATAACCAAACAGCAGTAATAGATTTTTTACTTGTCAGTGGAGCAAATTATGATAAACATCGCACAGCAGATAACGCTGAACTTCTCGCTAAAATCAATAGAATTGAAAAAACCAAAGCAGTTT